>JAYUHN010000363.1:0-10259 GCA_043766965.1 Ramlibacter sp.
GACGAGCCCAGCATCGGCCTGCACCAGCGCGACAACGCCCGCCTGATCGGCACGCTGAAGCACCTGCGCGACATCGGCAACAGCGTGATCGTGGTGGAACACGACGAGGACATGATCCACGCGGCCGACCATGTGATCGACATGGGCCTGGGCGCCGGCATCCACGGCGGCCGGGTCATCGCGCAGGGCAGCTATGACGAAGTGAAGGCCAACAAGGAATCGCTGACCGGCCAGTACCTCGCCGGCACGCTGAAGATCCCGGTGCCCAGGAAGCGCCATCTGCTCGGGGAGATGCCGGATCCGCAGGTGCTCACCATCAGCGGCGCCTGCGGCAACAACCTGAAGCAGGTCACGGTCGATTTTCCGGTCGGCCTGCTGACCTGCGTCACCGGCGTTTCCGGCTCGGGCAAATCGACGCTCGTCAACGACACGCTCTACACCGCCGTCGCGCGCGAGCTGTACCGCGCCCATGACGAGCCGGCGCCGCACGAGTCGATCGAGGGCATCGAGCACTTCGACAAGGTGATCAACGTCGACCAGTCGCCGATCGGGCGCACCCCGCGCAGCAACCCGGCCACGTACACCGGCCTGTTCACGCCGATCCGTGAACTGATGGCCGAAGTGCCGATGGCGAAAGAGCGCGGCTACGGACCGGGCCGCTTCAGCTTCAACGTCGCCGGAGGCCGCTGCGAAGCCTGCCAGGGCGACGGCGTGGTGAAGGTCGAGATGCATTTCCTGCCCGACGTGTACGTGCCTTGCGACGTCTGCCACGGCCAGCGCTACAACCGCGAAACGCTGGAAGTGCAGTGGAAGGGCCGCAACATCGCGCAGCTGCTCGACCTGACGGTGGAAGACGCCTTTGCCTTCCTGAAGGCGGTGCCCGCGATCTCCCGCAAGCTGCAGACGCTGCTCGACGTCGGCCTGTCGTACATCAAGCTGGGCCAGGCCGCGACCACACTCTCGGGCGGCGAGGCGCAGCGGGTCAAGCTGGCGCTGGAACTGTCCAAGCGCGACACCGGCCGCACGCTGTACATCCTGGACGAGCCGACCACCGGCCTGCACTTCGCCGACATCGCCCTGCTGCTGAAGGTGCTGCACCAACTGCGCGACGCCGGCAACACCATCGTCGTGATCGAGCACAACCTGGACGTCATCAAGACCGCAGACTGGCTGATCGACATGGGCCCCGAGGGCGGGGCGGGGGGCGGCGAGGTGGTCGGCGTCGGCACGCCCGAGCAGATCGCGGCCAATCCGGCAAGCTTCACCGGCAAATACCTGAAGCGGCTGTTGTAGGGGTCGCTCTTTGTCCTGCCTGACCACGGCATGATGTCGGTTCCGGTCAGGCCTCACGGAAATACCACGATGAAGACGATAGCGAAGCTTGTCGGCGCTCTGCTCCTTTGGACGCTTTCGCACGCCTTGCTCGCGCAGGACCTGCCAACCAGATTCGACCCGGCCCGGGACGCCGCCGCGGATGTCGCCACTGCCGCCACCGCCGCCAGGGCGCAGCGCAAGCGGGTGCTGGTCGATGTCGGCGGCGAATGGTGTCCGTGGTGCCACATCCTCGACCGCTTCGTCGCTGCCAACGCGGACGTGAAGAAACTGGTCGACGACAACTACGTGTGGGTGAAGGTGAACTGGTCGCCGCAGAACAGGAACGAAGCGCTGCTGTCCCGATGGCCCAAGGTCCAGGGCTATCCGCACCTGTTCGTGCTGGATGACGCCGCCCGCCTGCTCCATTCGCAGGGCACCGGCGAACTCGAGGCCGGCCAGGACTACGACAAGCAGAAGGTGCTTGCTTTCCTGCGCCAGCATCGGCCGCGTTAGCGCCGGGCGCACGGGAGATGAACAGCGCCACGGGCGGGCTGTCCGGCCGGGATCTGGTCGCGGCCCTGGCGATCGTCCTGATCTGGGGCGTGAACTTCGTCATGATGAAGTTCGGCCTGCGCGATTTCACCGCGTTCCAGCTCGGCGCCGGCCGCTACCTGCTGGCGGTGCTGCCGCTCGCGCTGGTGCTGCGGCCGCCGCGGCTGCACTGGAAATGGGTGGTGCTGTACGGCCTGTTGCAGGGGGTCGGCCAGTTCGGCCTCCTGTTCACGGCGCTGAAAGTGGGCATGACCGCATCGCTGGCTTCGGTGCTGATGCAGACGCAGGTGTTCTTCACCGCGCTGTTCGGATTCGTGCTGCTGCGCGAACGCGCCGGCCGCCCGCTGCAGATCGGCCTGGCGCTGGCAGCGCTGGGACTCACGTGCTTCGGGATGAACTACATTGCGCCGGGCGCGACCAGCGGGACGACGGTCTGGGGCTTCGTGTTGACCCTGGGTTCCGCCGCGATGTGGGCCGCCTCCAACATCGTCGCGCGCAAGGCGCAGCAGGCCAGCGGCAGCTTCAACGCCCTGGCCTTCGTGGTGTGGGCCAGCATGGTCCCGATCGTCCCATTCGTGCTGCTCTCGCTGTGGCTCGACCCGGCGGCTTCGCGCTGGCGCTGGACCGGCGCAGCGCCCGGCAGCTGGGGCGCCGTCGCCTTCCTTGGCTGGATTGCAACCGTGGCTGCTTATGGCATGTGGACCAGCTTGCTCAAGCGGCACCCGGCCAACCGGGTCGCTCCCTTCAGCCTCGGCGTTCCGGTGGTCGGACTGGCCGCGGGGATGCTGGTGTTGGGCGAGACGGTGACGCCTTGGCAATGGGCCGGCATCGCACTGGTGGTGGCGGCGCTGGCCAGCGTCATGCTCGGCCCCGCGATCGCGCTTCGGCTGCGCGCGACGCGCTGATGTTCAGGGGCGAGCGGCCTGCAGCAGGTCGCGGGTGCGCGTGGCTTCGCGCCGCGCAGCTTGCCCAAAGTCATCGCCGCTGGAGGCGTACAGGATGGCCCGAGACGAATTGACGACGATCGGCGCGTTCGCGCGCCAACCGGCCTTGACCGTCGCCGCAGCATCGCCGCCCTGCGCCCCGATGCCGGGAATGAGCAGCGGCAGGGTGGGCGCCAGTTGCCGCACCCGTGCGATCTCGGCCGGATAGGTCGCGCCCACCACCAGTCCGAGCTGGCCGTTGAGGTTCCACGGGCCCTGCGCCAATGTGGCCACATGTTCATACAACAGCGGCTGGCCTGGCACCGACGACAGGCGCTGGTTCTGCAGGTCGTCGCCCCCCGGGTTCGAGGTCCGGCACAGCAGGAAAGCGCCATGCTCGGGCGACTTCAGGTAGGGCTGGATCGAGTCGAAGCCCATGAATGGCGACAGCGTCACGGCGTCCGCGCCATAGCGCTCGAACGCTTCGATCGCGTACTGCTGCGCGGTCGACCCGATGTCGCCGCGCTTGGCGTCGAGGATCACCGGCACCGTGGGCGCGTTGCGTCGCAGGTGCGCCATCAGTTGTTCGAGCTGGGCTTCGGCCCGGTGCGCCGCGAAGTACGCGATCTGCGGTTTGAAGGCGATCACGAGGTCCGCGGTGGCGTCGACGATGCGCGCGCAGAAGTCGTAGATCCGGCTCGCGTCGCCGCGCAACGTGCCGGGAAACCGTGACGGTTCGGGGTCGAGTCCGATACAGAGCATGGAGCCGTGGCCGCGCTCCGCGGCGCGCAGCCGGTCGAGAAAGGTCATGCACTCGATTGTAGGGAGCGGCCACAATCAACCATGCAAAAGCTCTTGCCGCATCAACTGGTCATCCTGGTCACGCTGACGGCGGTGTGGGGCGTCAACTGGCCGGTGATGAAGCTCGGGGTGACGGACTATCCGCCGCTGACGTTCCGGGCCCTGTCGATGGTCGGCGGCCTGCCGATCCTGGCCGCGGCGCTGTTGCTGCTGAAGGTGCCGTTCCGCGTGCAGCGCCGCGACTGGCCGGCGCTGCTGGTCCTGACGGCGACCAACATGCTGGTCTGGCACATCTGCATCATCCTGGCGGTGAAGACCTTGTCCAGCGGCAGGGCGGCCATCCTCGGCTACACGATGCCGGTGTTTTCAGCCGTGATCGGCGCCTGGCTGTTCTCCGCCCGGCTTCAAGGCCGCGCCTGGCTGGGCGTGAGCGCCGCCGCACTGGGCGTCGCCCTGCTGCTATGGCACGAACTCACCGGTCTGGCCGGTCGGCCCGGGGGCGTTCTGCTGGCGCTGTTCGCCGCGGCCATGTGGGCGCTCGGCACGCATTTGCTTCGCCGCACCAAGGTGGAGGCCACAACGTTGACACTGTCGTTCTGGATGACGGCCATCACCACCGGCGTCATGCTGCTGGCGGCGGCCCTGTTCGAACTGCCGCAGTGGAGAGCTCCCGCAGCGCCGGCGGCGTGGGCGATCGCCTTCAATGCGGTGCTGATCTTCGGCTACGCTCATGCCGCCTGGTTCTACCTGGCCCGCTCGCTGCCGCCGGTGGCGTCCACGCTGTCGGTGATGTTCATCCCGGTGGTGGGCGTGTTCAGCGGCGCGCTCTGGCTGCGGGAAGTGCTGCACTGGCAGGACTATGCCGCGGTCCTGCTGATGGTCGCGGCTATCGCGTCGGTTCTGTGGCCACAGGCTGCGCGGCCACCGGAGGCCGCCGCGCACTGAGGCCGGCCTGGTTGCCGCGTTGCGCGCGTTCGTACAAAGGCATGACGCTGGGCAGGTTCTTCTGCAGTTCCGCGATCCGGCTGGCGCCGGAGGGATGGGTCGACAACCACTGGGGCGGCGACCCTTTGCTGGCCTGGCCCATCTTCTTCCAGAGCGTGATCGCCGCGCGCGGGTCGTAACCGGCGCGCGATGCGAGCTCCATGCCGACCAGGTCGGCTTCGGATTCGTCCGAGCGGCTGAACTTGAGCGACACCAGCTGGGCGCCGTAGCCGGTCAGCGCCTGCCCGACCTGGCCAAGCCCGAGCACCTGCACCAGCACATTGGCGCCGACACTGGTGATCGCTCCCTTGGCCATGCGCGCACGTGCATGTTCGCGCAGCGCGTGCGCCATCTCATGGCCCATCACCATGGCGATCTCGTCGTCGGTGAGTTTGAGCTGGTCGAGGATGCCGGAATAAAAGGCGATCTTGCCTCCCGGCATGCAGAAGGCGTTGATCTGGTTGGAGCCGATCAGATCGACTTCCCACTTCCAGTCGGCGGCGCGCTGGTTCCATTGCGGGGCCTGCGGAATCAGCCGCTGGGCCACGGCCCGGATGCGCTGCAGCTGCGGATGATCGGGTTGCGCCAGGGCCTGCTTGGCCGCTGCCTGCTGCAGCAACTGGTGGAATTGCTGGCCGGCCGCATTTTCGACGTCCGCCGCCGGAACCAGGCTCGCCAGCCGCGACGATTTGCCGACCGCCACGCCTTCACGCTGAGCCCACGCCGCCGTGGCGGGCAGCGCCACCAGCGCCGCGCACACTGCAAGCCTGCTCCAGCCGGTGCTAGCGCGTTTCCAATTGTTCATCATCTTGTTCTCCAGGGGCGCAGAGAACCTCCCCACCCAATTATTATCCCGGCATGAAAAAAGTATCCCCTGTCAGTCAACAGCCTAAGCCATCGTGGGTCGCTGCGCCATGAGCCCCGCTGCGCCCGCCGCGCGCCGCAAGCGCTCCGCGATCGAGGTGCTGCGCGAGCTGCGGCAGCCGAAGGTGGCGGTGATGCTGGCGCTGGGGTTTTCCTCCGGCCTGCCGTTCCTGCTCACCGCCAACACCTTCGGCTACTGGCTGCGCGACGACGGCACCAGCCTGGTTGCCATCGGCTTCATCTCGTGGGTCGGCTTCGCGTACGCATTCAAGGTCTACTGGTCGCCGCTGGTGGACCGCATCGACGTGCCGCTGCTCGGGCGCCTGGGCCGGCGCCGCGGCTGGATGCTGCTTTGCCAGCTGCTGGTCGCGGTCGGACTGGCAGGCATGGCCGCGGTCGGAACCGCGGGCGGGCTCGCGGCCATCGGCGCATTCGCCCTGCTCACCGCGTTCGCCTCGGCCACCCAGGACATCGCGATCGACGCCTGGCGCATCGAGTCGGCGGCCGACGCCGACGAAGTGGGGCTGTTGACCTCGGCCGCGCAGGTTGGCTACCGCTGCGCCTTGCTTGTCACCGACGCCCTGATCATCGCAACCGCCGCCCGCGTGGGCTGGTCGCTCTCGTACGTGGGGATGGCGGTGCTGATGGTGCTGTGCATTGTGGCGACGCTGTACGCCGCCGAACCGACCCGCGCGGACATGGTGATGCGGCACAAGCCGCCGCTGTGGACCTTGCGCGGCCTGGGTGATGCGGTAGTCGGCCCCTTCGTCGATTTCTTCGCCAAGCACAAGCGGGCCGGACTCGTCATGCTGCTGATGGTGGCTTTGTACCGGCTGCCCGATTTCGTCATGGGCCCGATGTACAACCCGTTCTATCACGATCTGGGCATCGCCAAGGACACGGTGGCATGGGTGCGCGGCTCGTTCGGGCTGGTCGCCACCTTCACCGGCATCGCCGCGGCGGGAATCAGCGCCGTGCGGCTCGGGCTGCTGCCCACGCTTGTCGCCGGGCTGGTGCTGGAAGGCTTCGGCACCGCCGCCTTCGCGCTCCTCAGCGCCCATCCCGACGCGTCGCTGTTCGCCGCCGTGATGACGCTCGACTCCTTCGCCCAGTCCTTCGCCGGCGTGGCGCTGGTGACCTACATGTCGAGCCTGACCAGCCTGGGCTATACCGCAACCCAGTACGCCATGCTGTCCTCGACCTATGCGCTGCTGGGCAAGTTCCTCAAGGGTTTCTCCGGCGTCGGGGTGGAGGCCCTCACGCCCCACTACGGGCTGCTGGGCGCGTACGCCACGGCCTTCATCGCGACCGGCCTCACCGCCATCCCGCCGCTGCTGTTGCTGCTGTTGCTCTGGCGGATGCAGCGCACCGGGACGGACCGGTAAGCTGTCATCGCGGGCTGCGTGTGGTCCGTGTTTTCGGGCATGACCTGTTCGCCAGTGCATGGATCCCGGCTCGTGGGCCGGGATGACAGCAAGCGGCTCGTGAGCCGGGATGACAGCCACCGTCTCGTGGCCGGGATGACCGCCCTCTCGCTGTCATCCCGGGCTTGACCCGGGATCCATCCCCCCGGACGCGGCCAGGTCGACGAGCGCGCGCCGCTGCACCTTGCCGAGCGCCGTCTTCGGCAGGGCCTCGACGAACAGCACATGGCGCGGCCATTTAAAGCGCGCGAGGCCACTCGCCAGATGCTGGTTCAGCTGCTCTTGCGACAGTTGCGCACCAGGCCGCAGCACGATCGCCACCGCCACCGTTTCACCCCATTCGGCGTGCGGCAGTCCGAAGGCAGCGCACTCCGCGACAGCGAAATGCCCGTTCACGGCGCTCTCGACTTCCAGCGGATGGATGTTTTCGCCGCCCGAGATGATCAGATCCCTGACGCGGCCCAGCACCGAATAGCTGCCGTCGCCGGCACGGGTGGCAAGGTCTCCGGTGTGGAACCAGCCGTCGTCGTCGCACGCCGGCTGCGCGGGCCAGTAGCTGCGCACCACGTTCGGTCCGCGCACCAGCAGCTCTGCGCTCTGGCCCGGCCCGTCCGCCAAGGTGGCCTCGATTTCGGGCGCCGGCCAGCCGCAGCTGCCGATATGACTGGTCGCGCAAGCCGGCGGCAACGCGATCGAGAACGGACCGGTCTCGGTCGCTCCATACACATTGCACACCGGAACGCCGCGCTCGAGAAAAGCCCGGACCAGTGACGGCGGCAGCAGGCTGGAGCCAGCCCACACCGCGCGCAGGCTCGACAGGTCGGTCGTCGGCCATGCCGGGTGTTCGATCAGCGCTTTCATGGTCGCCGGCACCTGCAGTGTCAGCGACGGCCGCTTCCGGGCCAGCGCGGCCAGGGTCGCGCCGGCGTCGAAACGCGGATGAAGCAGGACGCAGGCGCCCGCGTGCAGGGCTGGCAAGGTCTGGATGCAAAGTCCGCCGACATGGAACATCGGCAGCACCGTGAGCACCCGGTCCCGGCTCGTCATCTCCTGCGCCCGCGACGCGATGCGCATGTTCGCCAGCAGGTTGGCCTGCGTGTGCATGGCCGCGCGCGGCTGGCCGGTGGTGCCCGAGGTGTAAACCAGGAGGACGGGGGAGTGCGCTTGTCCCTGTTGCGGCGCGGGCAGTCCCGCGGCCGACGCGTCGAGCTCGGATGAGTGGTGGCTCCGCATCCCACCCTGGCGGCCCAACTGCAGGGCCTGCGTTGCCCATGTGTCGTCGTGGACCAGGTGCGACGGCGCGCAATCCCGTAACTGCTGCTCCCACTCTGCCGGCGCCAGCCTGAAATTGAGTGGCAGCAGCATGGCCCCGATGCGGGCGAGCGCGAACAGCAACACCAGTTGCTCGGGCTGGTTCAGGCCCAGCCATGCGACCCGGTCGCCGGCCCGCACTCCCCAGCCGTGCCACAGCGTGCAGGCGCAGCGCTCGATGCGTTGCGCCAGCTGGCCGTACCCAATCACGCCGGGGACGCAATGCAGCGCCGGAGCGTCCGGCAGATGCGCCGCGTGCTGCGCCGGGATGTCCCACAAGCGTGTCGGCAGCGAGGCGCCAAAAGCAGTAAGTGCAGCCATTTACCTAACTTTACCGCCGCGACAAGTGCACTTGCCGGCGCCTGCGGAAGATGGCCGCTTCCACACTCCCCGCCAGTACCATCCCGGGTATGCAGCAACTCCTGATGATCGAAGACGACAGCCGCCTCGCGCAGATGGTGGGCGAATACCTCGAGCGCTCCGGCTTCGCCGTGACCCAGGCGATCGACGCCAAGAGCGGCATGTCGCTGCTGCAGGATCCGCCCGGCGGTGTGCCCACCGACCTGCTGATCCTCGACCTGATGCTGCCCGACATGGACGGCCTCGAGGTCTGCCGCCGGGTGCGGGCGCTGCCCGGTGAAACCGGCAAGGTGCCGGTGCTGATGCTCACTGCCAAGGGCGATCCGATGGACCGCATCGTCGGCCTGGAGATCGGCGCCGACGACTATCTGCCCAAGCCGTTCGAGCCGCGCGAATTGCTGGCGCGCATCCGCGCCATCCTGCGGCGGCGCAGCGAAGGCGCCGCGCCGCCGGCCAAGCTGCTGCGCTTCGGCTCGCTCGAGATCGACCGCGATGCCCGCACCGTCACCGTGGGCGGGCAGGCGTGCGAACTGACCTCCTACCAGTTCGACCTGCTGATCGCACTGGCCGAGCGCGCCGGCCGCGTGCTGACGCGCGACCAGATCATGGAAGCCGTGCGCGGACGCGAACTCGAAGCCTTCGACCGCTCGATCGACGTCCACATGGGCCGCATCCGCGCCGCCATCGAAGTTGACGCCAAGAACCCCAAGCGCATCCTCACGGTTCGCGGCGTGGGCTACGTATTCGCGAAGCAGCAGGACTGACGCGGCTGCGTCGGACAGGTTTCCATTGCGGTTCCCGATCTACCTTCGCATCTGGCTCGCCGTGGTGCTTGGCGTTGCGGTTCTCACGGTGGCTTTCGGCTGGCTCTGGCGCTTCAACGCCGAGCAGGCGCCGGCCCGGGAGATCGTGATCCGCAACGAGGCCGGCGACGTGATCGGGCAGACCCGGCAGCGGCCGGTTCGGGTGCCGGGCCAGGGCGTCGAATTCCAGGTGGTGATGAACGACGGCGGAACGCTGCTGGTGCAGATCCCGCCGCGGACCAGGCGCGAGGGCGACGGGATTCCGCCGCGGCCCTGGACGCGCGGCACCGACGGCCTGCTGTGGATGCTGGGCATCGTGGCGCTGGCGGTTGCGATCGGCACCTATCCCATCGTCCGGCGCCTGACCCAGCGGCTGGAAGACCTGCAGCACGGCGTCGAGCGCTGGGGCGAGGGCGACCTCAGCGTGCGCGTGAAGGAATCGGGATCGGACGAAGTGGCCTTTCTGGCGCGCCGTTTCAACCACGCGGCCGAACGGGTGGAAGCGCTGGTGAAAACCCACAAGTCGCTGCTGGCCAACGCGTCGCACGAACTGCGGTCGCCGCTGGCGCGGATCCGGATGGGGCTGGAGCTGATGGGAAGCGAAGCGACGCCGACGTTCCGCAACGAAGTGTCCAGGAACATTGCCGAGCTCGACCAGCTGATCGACGAGATCCTGCTGGCGAGCCGGCTCGACGCGCGCGACAGCGACATGGGCACCGTCGAGGCGGTCGACCTGACAGGGCTCGCTGCCGAGGAGTGCGCCAGGGCCGACGCGGAGCTGGTGGAAGTGAACAACGGCCAGGCGATCGTCGTCGACGGGGTGCCGCGGTTGCTGCGTCGCGCCGTTCGCAACCTGCTGGAGAACGCCCGCCGCTACGGCGATGGCATGGTCACGGTCGAGGTCAAGCAGGAAGGCTCGCAGG
>JAYUHN010000364.1:0-3879 GCA_043766965.1 Ramlibacter sp.
GCGCCGTAGCTGAACTGCGGGTCGTCGAGATCGCCGGACACCGGCAGGCCCAGGTCGATCCGGCCGTCGCTGTCCTTGAGGAGCGCGATCGCCATCTCCAGCGGCAGCTTGAGCGCGTCGGGGCTGTCCACGCGCTCGCCGAGCAGCAGCTTGTCGATCACGATCTGGTTGGTCCCTTCCAGCTGCCGGTTGCGCATTTTGTACTGCAGGTCGAGCGAGATCTTGCCCTCGGCAATCCTGTAGCCGGCGAACTTCATGGTGTACGGGGACGCCGCCACCATATCGATGTTCTTGAACACCACGTCGAGGTCCGTGTTGTTGGTGGGAGCGAACGGATTGAGCTCGCCCCGCACCCGTGCGGAGCCGAATTCGTCGACCCTGCCATCGAGCTCGATCCTGCTGCGCGAGTCCCGGCCCGACGACAGGCCGCTGACGACGCCGTTCAACGCGTAGACCTTGGCGCCGAATTGCGGCCGCAGGCTGAGGTCGGTGAAGTCCAGCTTGGCGTCCTGCAGCCGCACCAGCCCGACGCGCACCGGGAACAGCTCCGCGGTCGGCGACGTTCCCGTCACCGGCACCTTGGCATCGGTTGCGGTGGGCTTTACCAGCAAGCGCGCGGCGTTGAAGCTGCGGTCGTTCTCGATGATCAGCCGGGCATCGGCGCCGTCGATGCGCAACTCCGGGATGGCGACCAGGTTCGGGCCCACCGCCCCTGTGAACTTCGGGATGCCGACGTTGCTCCACGACGCGAACAGCTTGCCGTCGTCTTCGTTGAGCACGAGACCGGCAACGTCGAGGCCTCCTGAATAGCGCAGCCTCGGGTTCCTGGCAGTGCCGTCTCCGGTGCTGACTCTCCCCTGCGCCGACACGGTCCCGCCCGCGATCTTGAGCTTCAGGTACTGCGCCAGCAACGGCTGCAAGGGCGCTAACGCCAGCTTGGCCAGCTTCACGTCGGCTTGCACCGCGCCGCCGGCGGGCACGACGCTGCCTTGCGCCGACAGCTGACCGCCTTCGCGCAACCCGAAGCCGGCATTGAACTTGACCGCCTGCTGCAGGTCGCTGCCCGCACCCTCGAAGCTGGCGCGCAAGTCGGTGACATGGAGCTTGACGCCGCTGGCCTCGTCCATCAATTCGGCGCCGAACTTGTCCAGCTCCAACGCCCCGATCTTCGCGGTCCAGGGCTTGCCGGCAGGCGCGGGCGTCGCGTCGAACCGCGGCAGCAGTTGCAGCAGATCCAGCTTGCCGGCCCGGTCGCGCGTGAACTGCAGCTGGCCCGAGTCGGCGAACAGGCGGCCGATGCCGATGCGGCGCGCAGCGAGGTCGAGCGTTCCGTCGGTCAGCCCGAGCTGCGCCAGCTTGAACGGGGTCTGCGTGCCGCTGGCGAGCGTGATGCCGGACAGCGAAAGCGCAGCACTGGAGAGCGTGAGCTGCAGGTCCGCCCCGGCCTGCTCGGCGGCGAGTTGCAGCTGCAGCCGAAGTTGGTTGACGGCCAGCACCACAGGAGGATTGACCGTTTCATCGATCGCATTCAACGTGACGCCATCGAAAACCAGTTGCCGCACGCCCAGCTTCCAGTCGTCGACTGTCACAACAGGCTTCGGCACCGATGGAGCGGGAGCCGCCGCCTGCGGCTTCGGGGGCTGCGTCGCAGCGGACATGAGGTTCGCCAGATCGAGCTGGCCCCTGGCGTCACGCTTCACACTGAGCTTGCCGCCGTTCGCCCGCACCTCCCCGACGGTCACCGTGCGGCGCATCAGGTCGGCGTTGACGTCGCTCAAGTCCAGCCGCGTCAACGTAGCGAAGGAGTCGGTCGAGCCTTGGCGCGACAGCCCGAGATCGCGCAGCGCCACGCGGGCGCCGACCAGGTTTGCCTGCAGCTTTCCGGTGTCGTATGAAACCACGTATGGCAAGGTGGCGGAAAGCTGGCCTGCCGCCACCGTGGCACGCGTGTACGACTTGAGGTAGGCGCCGAGCTGCGGCAGGGACGCGTCGTCGATAGCGATCTCGCCGCTTGCGCGGATCGGGTTCGCCGAGCCCTTGCCCTTCCAGCGCAGCGTACCGCCGCGCGCGGAATGAGCAGTGAAGGTGTAGTTGTCGTTCTGGTCTGGCAGGGTGCTGAAATCGGTCAGCATGAAATCGATGGGCCTGAACTGGTTCGAATAGCCGGCGCGGCGGTCGTTCAGGTCGACACTGCCGCGCTCCAGCGCGAATCGTTCGACAATGAGCCTCGGCAAGCTGGCGCCAGCGTCATGCGGCCGTTGCGCGAACGTGTCCAGCAACGCTGCGAAGTTGAAGCTGCCGTCGGAGGCGATGAGCAGATTTGCCCGCGGCGCAGTCACCGTCACCTCTGCGAAGGTCCACGCGCGCCGCACCACCGATCGCCATTGCAACTGCAAAACCAACCGCTCAGCCGACAGCAGTGGCGCGCCGTCCGCCTCGGCCAGCACGATCTTGTTCGCTGCGAGCCGGAGCGTGAATGGGTTGAAGCGCACCTCGCCGATCGAGAGCTGGCGCGCCAGTTCGCTCTTTCCATAACTGGCCGCCTGTTGCTGGACGACGATCGGCAGCAGCCAGAAACCGGCGAGCGAATACGCTGCCAGCAGGCCTACGATCGCGATCGCCCAACGCTTCCACCGCAACTTCATCGCACCATGATGCCCCTAACGGTCGAGCGCCGCAGTGCAGGATGGCCGCCTCCCACCTGGCTCATCCGTGCCCGCGGACCGATCTCGCTCAGCCGCGCCGCGCCGCCTCGACGGCGGCGATGTCGATCTTTCCCATCTGCATCATCGCTTCGAACGCGCGCTTGGCCGCCGCGCGGTCAGGATCGGTGATCGCGTCCGTGAGGGCACGTGGCGTGATTTGCCACGACAGGCCCCACTTGTCCTTGCACCACCCGCATTCGCTTTCCTGCCCGCCGTTTGCGGTAATCGCGTTCCACAAGCGATCGGTTTCGGCCTGGTCGTCGGTCGCAACCTGGAACGAGAATGCCTCGTTGTGCCTGAACCCGGGACCGCCGTTCAGGCCGAGGCAAGGGATGCCCATGACGGTGAATTCGACCGTCAAGACATCACCTTGCTTGCCGGCAGGATAGTCGCCGGGGGCGCGACAGATCGCTCCCACCGCGCTGGCAGGAAACGTCTGCGCGTAGAACTGCGCGGCGTCCAGGGCGGCCCCGTCATACCAGAGACAGATCGTGTTCTTGCTGACCATTTTTTGACCTCGTTGACTGCTCAGTCGAACTGGAAGGTGAAGATCAAGTCTACCGCCGTGGTCACCCCCGTGCGAGCCCGCACGGTGAGCCGCCGCGACACGTCGTAGAAGATGTTCAGCGTTCCCAAAGCCCCGCCCAGGCTGCTCTCGTAGGAGGCGTAGAAATCGCGGGCAAACCGTTTGCCCAGCGTGACCACCGCGCCTTCGGTGTCGTCGCGGCGCACCGACAGTTCATCGAGGCCGAAGCGGCCCGCCACGCCGCCCGAGTTGGCCCCACCGCGCCGGCTCGCCAGCAAGGTCAGCGCCGCCTGTTGCAGCAGGGCGGATTCGGCGCCGCCGTTCGGTGTCGGACGGCCCACCACCAGCCAGGCCAGCTTGTCGGCATCGGGCATGCCGGGCTCCGAATAAAGTCGCACGAACGGCGCCTGCGCCTGGCCCGTGATGATGACTCCCACCCGCTGCGCCAGCCGTGGCCGGATCGCCAGCACGTCGAGCGACGGGTTGTCGACGCTGCCGGTGAACCGCAGCACGCCACGCTCGATCGCCAGGTGCTGCCCGTAAGCCTGGTACTCCCCGTCGACGGCGCGCACGGTGCCTTCCAGCCGTGGCGTCGTCAGCGAGTCGCCGCTCACGGTCAGCGTGCCGGCCAGGCGGGTGTCGATGCCG
>JAYUHN010000365.1:0-10218 GCA_043766965.1 Ramlibacter sp.
GAAGCAGGGTGAAATCGAGGCGCAATCAGCGTGTATGAAATGCCTGACAAGGTCACGTAGGTCGCGGGCTTCTCGGCAAATTCCTTGGGCAGGTCCAGGCCGAACGGACTGCTGTCGTGCCAGACCACATGGCCCCACCATCCCCAAGGACTGTTGTCATGGATGAGAAACCCCTGCCAAAACACCATCCCCAGCGCAAGTGCAAGTTTGAGAGATCGGGTCAATGGAAGCAGGTACAGCAAGCTGATGCACAACGGACCGACGACCAGCAGAAAGGGCATGAAGTACCGGCCGTTCCCGGTGGTTGTCAGCCAAGGGACGAAAGCCGCGGCCGTCAAGGCCAGCAAGGTGACAGCGGGAGTGCCGGGACGCGAAATCTTGTTTCTGAGGATCAAGCACGCAAGCGCGAGAACCAGGACGAACAGGAAACGAAAATCCGGCGCGATCATTTCGACGTAGACGCCGCCGTCGGGCGAGGCCATCGCCACCGGCCTCATGAGCGCCTCCAACCAGGTGTCGGGTAAAAAACGAATCACGGGTAATGGCTCAGCAGTGCCCGCAGCGGTGCAAACCAGTTGTCGTAGAACGGGTACACCGGGTTTCCGTAATGCGCCCACATCTGCCAGCCCCAATATCCGTAAAAGACCAACAGGCCGGTGAGCGTGGCAACGCATCCTGCCACTACGTTCATGACCCGCTGCCTGAAGGAAGCGCCAGGGATAGCCCAAAGGACCGGCATCAGGACCGCGAGTGGTCCGTTACTCAGCTTGAACGCGACCGATGCGCCGACCAGGAAGCCCGAAAGCAACACCAGCCATCGCACGGACAGCAGTGCCTGACGCCTTGCATTGAGGGGCTCAAGCGCCAGCGCGATCGCCCACACGAGCGGGATCGCGGCAAGCAGATCGTTGCTGGTGGAATCGAACAGTGACAACACCACGCACGTGAGGAACGCCAGTGCGACCGAAAGCCATCGCATCGCCAAGCCGTACCAGGTCTGCTCGGTCACGGTCAAGCTGGCCAGCATCCACAACGCGGGAACTGCAAGGATGTTGAAGGACACCAGCACCACGCCGGCCCAGTTGCCGCTCAATCCGCTCTGGTAAAGCTTGTAGAACGGCCAGTAGAGATATGGATACTGAAAGGACTGGTACGACGCCGCCATGAAGTCGCGATCGAATCTGGCCCCGTCCGCAATCCAGCCAAGATACACATGGTGGTTGAGTGCGTCCCAGCTCAGGCCGATACCGCCCAACCCAAGCGGAACCGCCGCGAATGCCAACCACGCCACCAGCACCAGCGCACCCAGTTCGAACGGCGGCAGGGGCGGTGGCATCGCCCGCGGAGGGATCAGACGCATGGGTTCAGGACTGGCGAGCCGAGCGCCAGCAGAAGTGCAACGCGCCGGCGAAAAAAGCACCGATGCTCACCTGCATCCCGGTCGCCATCAACGTGACCGCCGGAATCGCAGATCGCATGGTCTCGACCGGATCGAGGGGACCAAAGCCGCCGCGGCCCCAGTCGAGGGTGAGCCAAAGAGACCAAAAAAGGCCGCCAAAGAATGCTCCGATTCCGATGAAGAGGCCGTTCTCGATCGTGAAAGACGATGCCCAACGAGCCATCCAGTCGGGTTCGGGCACAAGGTCCGCCAGCACCGCGAGCCACTTGCTCAATAGCGCGAACATGACGAACTGCACTCCGAGGATGGTTGCGCCGCCCAGGTACAGCAGCGTATGGATTCCCGGATAGGTCGACGCCGTGCCGAGCGCCAGTCCCACCGGACCGATCAACAGAAGCGCGAACCCTGGGTAAAGAAACAACCAGCGCGGGCAGAACAGCAGCAGGAAGCGCAGGTGTCTCCATCCGTCATGCCAGGTCCGCAGGTGGGACGGGCGCCCCCGGCCGTCAGGTCTGAGGGTGGTGGGGACTTCCTCGATCCGCAATCCAGCCAAGGCGGCTTTGGCGACCAGCTCGCTTGCAAACTCCATCCCCGATGTGATCAACCCGAGCCGCAGTATCGACTCCCGGGAAAAGCCCCTCAGGCCGCAATGGAAGTCCCCGATGCTTGTCCTGAAGAACAAGCGGCCGACGAAGCTCAGGACGGGATTGCCAAGATAGCGGTGAAGGAAGGGCATTGCGCCCGCCTCGATGCCGCCCTGGAAGCGGTTCCCCATGACCAGATCCGCTCCGGACCGCAGGCGCTGGACATACCCGCCAAGGCGGGAAAAATCATAGCTGCTGTCAGCGTCGCCCATGATGACGTACCGTCCTCGTGCGGCTTCGATGCCCGCGATGAGAGCAGCTCCGTAGCCCCGCAAGGGCACTGGCAAGACGCGCGCGCCGGCCGTGGCTGCCAACAGCATCGAGTCGTCGGTCGATCCATTGTCGGCGACCAGTACCTCTCCGTTGATTCCTGCGGCCCGCAAATATGCGAGCGCCGCCATCACGCAGGCTTCCACCGTTCTTGCCTCATTCAGGCAAGGCATGAGGACGGTCAGTTCAACCGACGCCGGCACTCCAGTCATCGGTTTGCCCGCAGGATCAGTTCCCGCGGCATGAACCCGGGAGATAGTTCATGGAGAGCGTTGTTCCAGCACCGCCACAAATCCATCGATTCACAGTCGCGCCCGGGGAGTAGGTCAACGGGTTTCCGGCATTGTCGGCCGGAGCCAGGGTGACCACTTTACCGTCCACGTTGACGGCGTCGATGCCTTGGGCCGTGACCGTCACTTTTCCATTCGTATCAGTCGCAACGCTGGCGACGTACTTCGACGTGCTGCCCGTACTTTCGCAACCCCACGCGCCCGCGGCGACGCTTGTTTGCGAGCCGGTCTGGTACACCTCGGTGACCGTGGTGCGACAAGCAGACGCCGCGAGGATCACCTCAGCCAACTTCGCGCGCTTTGTGTAGTCCTGGTATGCAGGCAATGCCACCGCGGCGAGGATGCCGATGATCGCGACCACGATCATCAATTCGATCAACGTAAAACCCCGTTGTAAAGAGCGGTTCATGGAAACCTCCAAAGTGTCGTCAGCGATTGCTGCTGATGCAGCTTGCACCCGCGCGTGGGCGGGAAAAAAAAGAGGGGCACTGGCCCCTCTTTTTTTGCTTTTCAGGTGTTACCCGCGGCAAGAACCCGGCAGAAACTTCGGCAACACCGTGGTGCCGGCACCGCCGCAGATCCAGCGATTGATGGCCACGCCAGGCGTGTAGGTCAGAGGATTGCCAGCAGCGTCAGCCGGGGTCAGGGTGACAACCTTGCCGTCGATGTTGGCGTCACCAACGCCCTGAGCCATGACAGTCACCTTGCCGGCCGGGTCGGTCTGGATGCTTGCCACATACTTGGAGGTCGAGCCGGTGCTCTCGCAGCCCCATGCGTTCGCCAGGACGGTGGGCTGCGAACCCGACTGGTACACCTCGGTGATCGTGGTGCGGCAAGCAGAAGCCGCCAGGATCACTTCAGACAACTTGGCGCGCTTGGTGTAGTCCTGGTACGCCGGCAGAGCGACGGCCGCCAGGATGCCGATGATCGCAACCACGATCATCAATTCGATCAGGGTGAAACCCTGTTGCATGGAACGCTTCATGAAAACTCCTCAAGATTAAGTTAGGGCTTCACTTTGAGCAGCTTCTGTGCCACCCCGAAAAGCAGTCCAAACAGGCGGAAAGGACCCATATCGAGGTGTTTTCATGACGATTCCTACCGCGGCCGAACATATTTGTCCCGGACATCGCCCCGGCAGGGACAAAGTCGTCGTTTTGCCGCCGGCTTCATTTGATGCAGACCGACCGGACGTGCTTCAGGTCGGTCATGCCAAGCATGATTTTTTCCATGCCGTCCATCTTGAGGGTCCGCATGCCCGCCTCGACCGCGGCGGAGAAAATCTCCGCGACCCGGGCCCGCTCCTGGATCAGGCGTTTCACCCCGTCGTCGATGACCAGCAATTCGTGCAGTCCGATGCGGCCCTTGTAGCCGCTCTGGCCGCACTTCTCGCACCCCACAGCCTTGTACAGCTTCAGGGCGCCGTCCTTGCCATATTCTTCGATCCATCGTTCGTATATTAACTGGGCCTCTCCGCCCGGGTCGGCCTTCCAGGCGGCGGTGTTGCGCAGTTCGTCGGCATATTCCGCGACGAACGTGCGGATCTCGGCGGAGTCGGGCGTGTATTCCTGCTTGCACACGCACAGCTTGCGGGCCAGGCGCTGCGCCAGGATACCGAGCAGCGCGTCCGCGAAATTGAACGGGTCCATTCCCATGTCCAGCAGGCGCGTGATCGATTCCGGTGCCGAGTTGGTGTGCAAGGTCGAAAATACCAGGTGCCCTGTCAGCGAAGCCTCGACGCCCATCGACACCGTTTCCTTGTCGCGCGACTCCCCGACCATGATGATGTCCGGGTCCGCGCGCAGGAACGCACGCATGACGAGGGCAAAGTCGATGCCGGCCTTCTTGTTGATCTGGACCTGCCGCAAGCCCCTTTGCGTGATTTCGACGGGATCTTCCGCAGTCCAGATCTTCGTTTCGGGCTTGTTCAGGAATTTCAGGATCGAATGCAGCGTGGTCGTCTTGCCGGAACCGGTCGGACCGCAGACATAGAACAGGCCGTACGGCTTGGACACGGTCTTTTCGAGCCGCTCCCGGTTGTGCGACGTCAGACCCAGCTTCTCGAGCGGAATGGGCTCGCCCGCGGCAAGAATCCGCATCACCACGTCCTCGACGCCGCCCGACGATGGAATGGTCGCCACCCGCAGCTCGATGTCCAGGGGCCCGAATTTCTTGAACTTGATCTTGCCGTCCTGCGGCTTGCGCTTCTCGGAGATGTCGAGATCGCACATGATCTTCAGACGGGTCACCAGCGGCTGCCGGAAATGTGCCGGCACCTCGACATACGGCTGAAGACTGCCGTCGATCCGAAAGCGGATGCCGGTCTTGGCTTTTCCCGGAAGCGGCTCGATGTGAATGTCCGAAACGCGCTGGTGATAGGCGTCCACGATCACCTTGTTGACGAACTTCACCAGCTCGTTGTCTGAAGCCGCGGATTCCAGGCTCAAATCGTCCGATCCTTCGTCGTCGGCCGGACTCAGGTCGGCCAGCATCTCGTCGATCGACGCGCCTTCTCCATCGCCATAAAGCTGGGTGACGGTCCGGTCGAATTCGGTCTTGGTCGTGACCCGGTACACGTACTTGCCGAAACGCGGGAACACCTGGGGCACCACACGCGAGCCGCGCACCGCCTCCGGATCCAGGCACATGACGAGCAGGCCGTCGGGCGACTCTTCCAGCGGCAGCCAGCCCTGCTCTTCGACAAATTCGCGTTTCAAGGGCCCTTGCAGGGATTCGATCCGGATCCGGTTGGCGTTGAAGGGCTCATAGGGAACAGCGAAGAATTTCGAGAGCGAGGCCCCGATCTGCGCCGGCAGGATTCGAAAATCCGCGATCAGCGTGAGTTCAACCGGCCGGGCGTCCGCGCGCGCCTTCTGCACGCAAAGCTTGAGTTCGTCGCCAGTCAGGACGCCATCGGCGATCAGCCCGTCGAATTTGGTGGATTTGCGGCGTTGCCCGTCCTCCGCCTTCTGCATCCGCTGGCGGATGGCCGTGGCGAGAGTGCGGCAAAGCTGGGACGCGCCTTCGATCTCGAGCTCGCCGAACGGCTGGTCGCTCTTGTTGTTGATCACCTGCAGCACCCCGTGCAGCGCCGTCCCGTCCAGGATCGGCACCACCAGCATCTGCTTGGTCCGGTAGCCCGAGCGTTTGTCCACCTGCTTGAGAAAACTCAGGGTCGGGTGGATGCGCTTGAGGGCGTCCTCGTCGTAGACGTCGGCGATATTCACCAACTGCTTGCTGAACGCGACATGGCCGGCAATGCTCTGCGCGCTGATGGGAAGCTTCAGGTCGCTGGTGGTGTTCAGGCCGGTCTTGACCTTCGAGATAATGGACGTGCGATCCTCGCTGATCGCATAAAGGGTCAGCCGGTCCGCGTTAAACAGTTTGCAGATGTCATGGCTCGCCTCCAGCATGATCTGGTCGATGTTCTCGGTCTCGTGGATTCGCGTCGAAACCTGCTGCAGGTGGCGATAGAACAAAACCTCGAACGTGACGCCGCGCTTCTCCGGTGGCAGCATCTGCGAGTCGAAGAAGGCCTGTTCCGAGTCCCGGATCGGCTTGAGGACGGCGTTCACAGGTCGAACTCCTGACCGGCACGCAACCAGCGGATGTCGTGCACCACATTCACTCCAAACGGCAGCGTCTGGTCGAACTTCTGAATCTCACTCATGATGAGCTCGGTTTCGGCCGGCTTGGTGTGGGTGATGTAGATCGGGTAAGTCTTGCCCTTGTCGATGCAATCGAGCTCTTGCGCCAGCGCCAGCGGCGACAGGTGAAGGCTGCGCCTGGCGAGGTCCTTCTCCCGGTTGCTGAAGGCGGTCTCGATCACCAACGCGGCCACCTCCATCTGGTTGATCCGGTGCCAGAAAGCGGGGTTGCGCTCGGTATCGCCGGAAAAAATCCAGTAGCCCCGGCCGCCCGTTACCGCATAGCCGACGGCGGGGACTGTGTGCACCGCCGGCAGCACCTCGATGTGCTTGCCGCTGATGACCAGCGTCTGGCCGATTTCGATCTCCTGAAACGTGATGAAGGGCGCTTCGGGCGTGGGGATCCGGCTGAAATCGGGCCAGATCACGTTGTTGAAAATGTGTGCCTTGACGGCGGCGATGGTCCCGGCCAGTGCGTGGATCCGGACCGGACCGATCCGCTGCGAGGCGATCGCATCGATCATCAGCGGAAGCGCTGCGATGTGATCCAGGTGCGAGTGGGTGAGCAGCACATGGTCGATGCGCTTCATCTCGTCGAGCGTCAGGTCGCCGACGCCGGTGCCTGCGTCAACCAGGACATCCTCGTCGATCAGGAAGGACGTGGTTCGGCAGTCCTTCGCAATTGCGCCGGAACAGCCCAACACGCGCACCTTCATATCGGGTCCTTACTTGGTTTCGAAATTGGTGGCGCCATCCCATCCCGGATCGAACGGAAGCAACCTCATCGAGGCTACACGCTCCGAATATAGTTCGTAAAGGTATTTTTTCGCATCCATTCGTCGCAGGTTCAACAGCATCAGGTCGCACCGCTCCCAGTCCTGCGCCCGATACGCCTTGACCAGGGCCGCCCAGGTTTTCGCTTCCTCGGTCCTGACTGTTTCGACCTCGCCCACCGTGCCCAGGGGCGAGAAAATGGCCACGGCCTGGTCCTTGCCCTTGACCCTGACCCGGTCCAGCTCCTGCCAGCCGAAATCCGTGGCCAGCCGCCGCGTGGTCTCGCTCACAACGATTTCGACCCCGTAGGTCTTCGACAGGCCTTCGAGCCGTGACCCCAGATTGACGGAATCGCCGATGACGGTATAGGCCAGGCGGATGTCGGATCCCATGTCCCCCACACACATGGTGCCCGTGTTGAGCCCAATTCCGATGCCGATTTCCGGGATGCCGGAAGCGCGGTGTTCTTCATTGATCTTGTGCACCGCGGCGGTCATCTCGATCGCGGTCTTCACCGCCAGCTGCGCGTGATTGGGCGTGTCGACCGGCGCGCCCCAGAAGGCCATGACGCAGTCGCCCATGTACTTGTCGATGGTTCCCCGATTGGCGCGGATCAGGTCGGTAAGCCGGCTGAACACGGCATTGAGCAGCTCCTGTAGCTGCGTTGGCTCCATCCTCTCGGACATCTTGGTGAAGCCCCGCATGTCGCAGAACATCACCGTCAGCTCCTTGTTGGTCGCCTTCATGCTGTAGCTGGTGGGGTCCTTCACCATCTCGTCGACGAGCTCCGGCGGCACATAGGTGCCGAACAGGTTCGCGAGCTCGCGCTTGGATCGGCTTTCGACGAAATAGCCGTAACTCATATTCAGCGCAAAGGCCGTCAGCGCAGTGACCAGCGCGGACGCGAGCGGGAGCACCAACCCGGCCCCAAGGTAAAGCCAGAAGTTGAGGCCGACGACCAGGGCGATGACCACCACGCTGACAAGAACGGCGCGATGCGCCGACAGCAGCGGCAGCGCCAACGCCAGGGTCAGGCCGGCCAGTACCAGGACGACCACCTCGTAGCCCATGGCGTAGTCAGGCTTGTAGAAAATCTTGCCGTCCAGCAACCCCGACAGGACATTGGCATGAACTTCAACGCCCGCATACGCTTCCCCCACGGGCGTGACACGAAGATCCTGCAGCCCCGGCGCGGTGGTGCCAAGCAAAACGATCTTCCCTTTCAGCATCTCGGGCGGCACTTTCTTCGACAACAGATCGGCCGCCGAAACGTATTTGAACGATCCGGCGGCCGGACCGCCCTGGCCGCGGAACGGTACGAGCGTTGCGACCCGGTCGTCCACCGGGATCGACAGGACCTTGTCTCCCTGCCGCAGCACGATGCTTTCCAGACCCTGGTAACTGCGCGAAAGGAAGCGGTCCCGCGGGAACCCTGCCTCCACCATGGGTAGTCCGTTCAACATCCGGAACATCGCGAGCGACAGCGACTCGTAGTACTTGCCCTTGTATTCGGCGATGAGCGGAATGGAGCGCACGACACCATCCGAATCCGTGATCGAATTGAAGTAGCCCGCCATGGGAGCGGCTCTGGCCAGCTGCGGGATGTTCGAGCCGTAGCCGGACCAGCTGGTGAACCGGATCGGCCGCCCCTGGAGATTTTCCTTTTCCATCACCGGCGGCGGCAGCACCCCGGAAGTCCGGCCTTCGCGGTCACTGGTGAGGTAGTAGCCGAGAACCGCCCGCCGCTGCTGCAGCGAAGCGGCGAACAGCGCGTCGTAGTCGAGGGAAGCCTGGAGCTGGTTCACCCGCTCGGCGAATCCTGCCTGGTCGCGCAGTTCACCCTGCGCCAGTTGCCGCAACTGCTTCAGTCCGGAGCTGTCGTCCGCCTCGGCGAAGACGACGTCGAATCCGAGCAGGGCCACCTTCTGGCGCAGATACAGCTCGTCGACCAGCTCCGCGAGCCGGTGACGGCCCCAGGGCCAGTGGCCAACCTCGGCCAGGCTTTTTTCATCGATGTCGACGATGACGATGCGGTCGTCGACGGTGCGCGGCATCGTGGCCTGCAGCCTGCCGTCGTAAATGATGTCGTCCAGACGCTGCAGGACCCGGATCGGCATGACGCCACTCGCGTGGAGCAGCGCGAAAACGAGCGGGACCAGCGTGACGGCGATCCGGGACCAGTGTTTCGACAGCGTGCCCATACGGCCCGGACCTCCCTATCGCGAGATCGGCATCGGCATACGGCAGGCGCTCAGGCCTGCACGAATTGCATCTGGGTCCCGGCCAGCTCGAGCAGGTCACCGTTCTTCAAGGTGACCGGTTCAGCGCCGATGGCCGCGCCGTTCAGCGTCGGCTTGTTGGCGCCCTCGACGTGCGCGACCACGAAGCCATGCGGGCGTTTGGTGATGGCCGCAACCGCGACCCCTGGCTTGCCGATGGTCGTGACCACCTTGACCAGCGGCACCTCCCGCCCGGCAGCGGCTCCAGACAGCACCTTGATGGCGGCCGCCAGGCCGGCCGATTCAGGTGCTGCCGGCGCGCCTTCGGGCCGAAGCGGCGGTGCGATCGAACCGGCCTTGATGATCATCGTCTTTTCGTAGCCGGGACTCGCCACCTCGTTGATGTACTTGATCTTGTACTTGCCAATCTCCACCGTGTCGTTGTTCTGCAACAACTGCTTCTTGACAGCCTTCCCGTTCACGTAGGTGCCGTTGGTGCTATTGAGATCCTCGAGATAGACCTCATTGGCCATCATCTGCAGGACGGCGTGCTCTCCGCTCACCGCCAGGTTGTCGATCACGATGTCGTTATATGGGCGGCGGCCCAGCGTCGTGCGGTCCTTCGTCAACTGCACTTCCTTGATGACGACACCGTCGATCGAAACGATCATTTTCGGCATGGTCGGCTCCTGTTTCTGAACTTGTTATGTAAAACTGACATCAAGATCTATTTTCCCAGCAATCTGGAGATGAGGCCGCGTTTTTCGGAGCCGGTCTTCGCATGAGCCAGCAAAACTGAAATATTGTCGCGCCCGCCGTTGGCATTGGCCCCCTCCACCAGTTGCTGCGTCTTCTGCTCCAGCGGCCCCTCCGTCCGCAGGACGCGCGCAATCGATTCATCGTCAAGCATGTCCGACAGGCCGTCGGAGCACATCAGATACAGATCGCCCGCTTCCACCTTGTGTTCGTTCACCT
>JAYUHN010000366.1:0-10215 GCA_043766965.1 Ramlibacter sp.
CGTGTTCTGCCACGAGAACCAGTCGCCGAACGCGCCCTTGAACAGCAGCGCCCAGGTCTCGACCGGGCTCACGCCGCCGAGCCAGACGAACAGGCCGAACAGCAGCAGCGCGCCGATCAGCGCACCGATCGGCAACAGCGCATCGACGACGTTCTTGTGCATGAACCGGCCTCGCGAAATGCGTGCCCGGTTTGACTACACGGAGCCGATCACGCCTTCGACCAGGTAGTTCATGCCTTCGAGCGACGGGTCGGTCTGCTTCAGCGTTTTCGGCACGACGACCACACCCTTGTTGCTCTTCAAACCGCCCGCGAAGATGTCGAACGTGCCGCCGATCATCTTGGCCTTGATGTCGTCGGCCATCTTGCGGGCCGCCTCTGGCACCATCGCGCCGTAGGGCGAGGTCTTCACGTAACCTTCTTTCAAACCGCCGCGCAAGAAGTTCGGGTGCGGCTTGCCGGCCTGGGCCGCATCGACCGCGGTCTTGTACGCGGTCGACCAGTTCCACTCGGCGCCGGTGAGGTAGGCGGCCGGTGCGAGCTTGGCCTGGCTGACGTGGTAGCCGCAGACCATCTTGCCGCGCTTGGCGGCGGTCTCGACGACGACCTTCGGGCTGTCGACGTGCATCGTGAACACGTCGATGCCTTGATCGGCGAGGCTGTTCGTCGCTTCTGCTTCCTTGACCGGCATCGACCACTCGCCGGTGAAGATCACGGTGGTCGTGATCTTCGGGTCGACCGAGCGCGCGCCGAGCGTGAACGCGTTGATGTTGCGCAGCACCTGCGGAATCGGCTTGGCTGCTATGAAGCCGATCTTCTTGCTCTTGCTCATGTGCCCGGCGATCACGCCGTTGAGGTACTGGCACTCGTCGATGTAGCCGAAGTAGCTGGCCACATTCTTCGGATGCTTGCCTTCGGTCCACAGGCCGCCGCAATGGGCGAAGCGTGTGTCGGGGAACTTGGGGGCGACTGCGAGCACATGCGGATCGAAGTAGCCATACGAAGTCGCAAAGACCAGGGAGGCTGCGTCCTGCGCGATCATGCCGCTCATGGTCTTCTGCACCGCGGCCGTTTCGGGGACGTTTTCTTCCTCGACCACCTTGACGCCGGGCATCTTCTTCATCGCCGTGGCGGCCTCGGCCTGCGCCTGGTTGTAGCCGTAGTCGTCGCGCGGACCGACGTAGATGACGCCAACGGTGATCGGCTTTTGCGCGAAGGCGCTTTCGCTGAAGGCGCCCAGGGCGCCGGCAGCCCCGAGGGCGGCCAGGGACTTCAGGGAATCGCGGCGGTTGAAATGCTTGGTGCTCATGGAACTCTCCGGGGTGGTTGAAAGGACGCGTTGGTAACAGGGTTCAGGGAAGCAAGCTGACGTGGGCCGAGACGACGCGCCAGCCCTGCGGCGTGCGGATCCAGGTCTGGCTCTGGCGGCCGGTGGCCTGGCTGCCCTTGCGGCGAAACTCGGCGTTGGCCGTCGCGACGTCGTGGCCGAAGCTGGTGATGACGGTTCTGAGCAGTTCGCGCTCGAGGCCGGCGGGCGGGCGCCCGGCGCGAAAGGCGCGGATCGCGTCGTGGCCGTACAGGTTTTCGGTGACGCCGTATCGCAGCGTCCGCGGGCTATTCCAGAACAGCTCGTCGAGCACCGGGACGTCGTTGCTCGTGAGTGCTTGTTCGTAGCGCTCGAAAGAGGCGCTGACTTCCGCCAGCACAGCGGGGAGATTGATGTGCATCACGCTTGTCATCCCGCGTCCGCCCCCGGATCGAAGCGCAGCCCGGCTGGGACCTTCAGGTGAGCGACTCCCGCCGCCTCCAGCACACCCGCCGCCCGCAGTGCCAGGTCTTCGCGCCATGCCGGCGCGATCAGCTGCACGCCGATCGGCATGCCGCCGGTCCCTTCCGGCCACATCGGCGCGACCACGACTGGACAGCCCGCAAACGAGATCGGTTGCGTCAGCAGGCCCATGCTGGGACGGCTCGGCAACTTCATGCCGTTGATCTCCAGCCAATCGGTCCCGATGGCCGGTGCGCCCGCCGGGGTGGCCGGCGCCAGCAGCACATCCCATTGCTGGAACAGGGTCTGCACCTCCCGCAGGTAGACCCGGCGAAAGCGCTGGGCGCGCAGATACCAGGCGGCTGGCTGCAGTGCACCCGCGATGAAGCGGTCGACCGACAGCGGCTCGAAATCCTCAGGCCGCCTGCGCAGGTCTTCGAGGTGCAGGGCGCCTCCTTCGGCCGCTGTGATCAGGAAGGCGGCGGCGCGCCCGAGCGCGGGCTCTGGCCACTGCACTTCGTCAGCGGCCCCCAGCGCCTTGGCGGCGGCCGCCACGGCAGCGCGCGCCGGGGCCGTGGCGTTGTCCGCAAAGAAGCCACCGAGCACTCCGATGCGCAGGTTGTCGACACCGCGGCTCAACTGGCCGGCGACCGGCTGCACTTCGAGCGCGTGGCAGCCGGGGTCCAGCGGGTCGGGGCCTTGCAGTGCGTCGTACGCCAGCGCGAGCCCGCCGACGCAATCGGCCAGCGGCCCGAGATGGTCGATGCTGGGAACGAAGGGATAGCTCCCCCGCCGCGACAGCCGGCCGAAGGTCGGCTTCAAACCCCACACCCCGCAGAGCGAAGCGGGCACGCGGATCGAGCCGTTGGTGTCGGAGCCGAGCGTCAGGGGAACCTGCTGCGCTGCGACGGCGGCGCCAGATCCGCCGGACGAGCCGCCCGCCATCCGGTCGAGGTCGTGCGGGTTGTGCGTCGGGCCGTAGTGGGTGTTCTCGGTGGTGAAGCCGTAGGCGTACTCGTCCATGTTCAGCGAGCCGACCAAGACCGCGCCCGCTGTCTTCAGCCGGCGGACCAGGAAAGCGTCCGCCCTGGCTGGCTGGTCGTCACGGTTGATCTTCGAGCCGGCGAGCGTCACCTCGCCTTCAATGTCGAACAGATTCTTCACTGCGTAGGGCAGGCCGGCAAGCGGCGGCAACATCTCGCCGCGGGCGCGCATGGCGTCGACGGCGTCCGCCTCCCGCGCCGCCCGTTGGTAGCTCCGGCCGGTGAAGGCGTTGACTCGGCTGTCGGTCGACCCGATGCGGGCAATGCACACGTCGAGCGCCTCCCGGGCGCTTAGCTCGCCGCAAGCAATACCGCCAACCAAAGCGGCGCTGTCGGGAAGGCCGCTGGTCATGTCTCTCTACGCCCGACGTTGCCAGTGAGGAACGGCGCCGGGCAATAGATCACGACCGGCTCATCGCTTGCCGCCAGCGGATAGCTCTCCAGCTGCTGCGCAAAGGAAGCGGTGAGCACAACGTGGCCGGCGACACGTTGCGCGCGCCCTTCGTCAAGCGGCAGCGCCAGCGTGGCGGCGGCGGCCTTCACGTACCGGAGTGCTTCGGTCTGGTCCATGGTCAAGGGCTCAGGCCGCTTGCTGCATCGACTCGAGGTAGGCGCGCCAGCCGCCGAACCCTGAGATGTCGCGTGCACCTTCCAGGGCCAGCGGCTCGCACACGAAACCCTGCACCGCGCTGCCGTCGTTCAGCGCCAGAGTGCCGATCCCCAGGGGCGCCGGAACCAGCGAAACGAAGGAGCCGTAGTGCTCTACCGGCATCTCCCAGATTTCGAGCGCGATACGGGCACCGGTGCCCGGCGCGACGCGCAACAAGCCGGGCTTGGGCGGCGCGGTTGCCGGCAACGCGTACAACTTGTAATCGGGCGCGGTTTCGGTGCGGCCGATGAGGGTGGCGCCCCGCTCGCGCAATTGGCCATTCAGTGGCATTCCGGTCAGGTGCGCACCGACCACGGCGACCTTCACGACCGGCGCGGGCGTGATTCCCGCAATCGGCTCCATGGCGGGGAGAGCCTTGCCGGTTGCGCCCTGCGGGAGACTGGTGGCGTGGTGATAGCGCTGACCCAGTTCCGCCAGCTGCCAGTCGCTGCCGCACGGCCCGATCAGCGTGACGCCGAAGGGCAGGCCGTCAGGGCGCATCGCGCTGGGCACCGAGATGGCCGCGTAATCGAGCAGGTTGACGAAGTTGGTGTAAGTGCCGAGATTGCGGTTCAGCGTGACCGGGTCCGCCTGCATCCGCGCGATTGTGTAGTGCGTCGCAGCGGTGGGCACCATCAGCACGTCGATGGCGTCCCACATCGGGGCGGCGCGCTGCGCGATGGCCCGCAGTCGGGTTTGCGCGTCGAACAGGTCGGCCGCGCTGTAGCGGCGCCCGCCCGCGATGATGCTTCGCACCGGCTCGATCACGTCGGTCTCGTGCCGGTCGAAGAAGCCGCGCACCGCGGCATACCGCTCCGCCACCAGCGCGCTGTCATAGAGCAGCAGGGCTGCCTGCGCCAGCGGCTGGTAGTCGATCGCCACCGGCGTGCCGCCGAGCTGGCGAAGGCGCTTCACGCCGTCGTCAAAGGCTGCTTCCGCCAGCGAGTCACCATGGAACTGCAGCGGCGAGGGAACGCCGAAGCGGAACATGGGCCCGAACGGCTGGCTGGCAAGGTGCAGCCGCCGCGAGTACGGATCGAGCGCGTCGTAGCCCATCGTGACCGCAAGCACCCGGGCCGCCTGAGCGACCGTGCGCGAAAAAATCGAGATGCAATCGACGCTCTGCGCGGCAGGCAGGACGCCCCGTGTGCTGACGAGCCCCTTGCTCGGTTTGATGCCGACGATGTTGTTGAGGCCGGCCGGCACACGACCCGAGCCCGCGGTGTCGGTTCCCAGGGAGAAATCGACCTGCCCGGTGGCGACGACATAGGCCGAACCGGAGCTCGATCCGCCGCTCACATGGGCAGGGTCGAACGCATTCGGGACCGCTCCGTACGGCGACCGGGTTCCGCTCAGGCCGCAGGCAAACTGGTCGAGGTTGGTTTTACCCGCGGCCAGCGCACCAGCATCGAGCAAGCGCTGCACCGCCACGGCGTGCGACACCGGGTCGAAGGCGAACGAGGCACAGCCGGCTGTGGTCGGCAGGCCTGCGATGTCGATGTTGTCCTTGACGGCAAACACCAGGCCCTGCAGCGCCCCGTCGCAGCCGCTGCCGACCAGTTTCGGTGCGCGCGTGATCCAGGCCTGGGCCGCGAGCGCCGAACCGGTCGAATCCACCGCAGAAATGACACGCACCACTTTAAAACATCCCAACTTGTACACAAGACGAGATGCAAAGGCTGTGCCAACTTCTGCCGGCGCCCTGCCGCGGCGCTTCTCAGCGACTCAGGGGAGATGGGGATGCAGGCCGCCCGGCTGCGTGGCGTGCAGGTGCAGTACCGGCCAATGGCGCTCGTGCGCAATCGCGGCCAGCTGCGGGTCCGGGTCCACCGCCACCGGATGCGTCACCGCGCACAGCAGCGGCAGGTCATTGATCGAATCGCTGTAGGCCGTGCTGGTGAAGGCCGACAGCGCGTGCCGGCGCTGCTTGAGCCATGCAGTCAGCCGCTCCACCTTGCCGCCACGCATGTTCAGAACGCCGCGGGTGCGGCCGCTGAACCGCCCATCGACCACTTCGACGTCGGTGGCCAGCAAGTGCTCGATGCCGAAATACATCGCGGTGAGTTCCGTGATGACGCGGTTGGTGGCGGTGGTCATCACCACCAGGTCGCCTGCATCCACGTGGCCCTCGACCAACCGGACAGCGGACGCCGGGATTCGCGGCACGATCTCGGTCACCAGGAATTCTTCCCGCAGCGGTTCGCACTCCAGCGCCGTGCGGCCGGCCAGCGTGCCGACGTAGAAGTCCGCGAACTCCTGCGTGCTGACAGTTGCATTGCGGTAGCCGCGGGCCATCTCCTTGTTGCGCGGCTCGAACGCATCCCGCGACAGCACCCCCTTGGCCATCAGGAACTCGCACCACAGCTCGTCGCTGTCGCCCGCCAGCAGTGTGTGGTCGAGGTCGAACAGCGTCAGGCGCTGGCCGGTCAGGGCTGTCGCAGATGCCATGCCTTGGGCCGGGTGAAGGTCTGGATGCCGTACGCGGACAGGGTCAGGCCGACGCCGGAATCGCCATAACCGCTCCAGGGCAACCTGGGGCTTACGCGGTCGCAGCAGTTCCAGTACACGCTGCCGGCATTGACGCGTCCAAGCAAGGCGCGGGCGCGGGCGCCGTCGGGCGTATACACGCCGGCCGTGAGCCCGTAACGGCTGTCGTTCATCAAGGCGACCGCCTCGTCGTCTCCGGACACTTTCTGGATGCCGATCACCGGCCCGAAGCTTTCCTCCTTCATCAGCTCCATGCGGTGGTCGACATTGGTCAGGACTGTCGGCACGAACCAGTTGCCCGGACCCGGCAGCCGCTTGCCGCCGGTGTGAAGCTTCGCGCCGAGGGCCAGCGCATCGGCGACCTGGGCCTGCAGCACGTCGAGCTGCGGGGCACGGGTGATGGCACCGATATAAGTGTCTTCGTGCATCGGGTCGCCCGTTCGCATGCCCTTGACCGCCCCCACGAACGCGTCGACGAAGGCATCGTGGATTTTCTGGTGGACGTAGATCCGCTCCACCGAGCAGCAGCTCTGGCCGGTGTTGTACATCGCGCCATCGGCCAGCGATTCGGCAGCCGTCCGTGGGTCGGCATCGTCGCAGACATAGGTCGGGTCTTTGCCGCCCAGTTCGAGCTGCAGCTTGACGAAACGGGACCCGAGCGCCTGCGCGATCCGCACGCCGGTCGCATGCGAGCCGGTGAAAAAGACGCCGTCGATCCTCTGCTCCAGCAAGGCCATGCCGACGGCGCCTGCGCCGACCAGCCCGGCGAACACGTCCGGCGGGACACCGGCTTCATGCAACAGGCGCGCAATCTCGAGCCCGGTGAGCGTCGCGTATTCCGACGCCTTGTACAGCACGGCGTTGCCCGTCAGCAGCGCCGGGACGATGACGTTGCAGCCGACGAACCACGGATAGTTCCAGGCCGAGATGTTGGCGACCACGCCGAGCGGCACATGCTCGATCTGCTCGCGCATGCCGCCCTCGTCGTGCACGGTCTCGGTGGCGATGGCGGGGCGCGTTTGCTGCAGGAAAAAGTCGATGCGCGGCAGCAGGCCGTTGAGCTCGTTGCGCGACATCCTGATCGGCTTGCCGGTTTCGCGCGTCATCGTCGCTGCCAGCAGCTCGAGGTCCCGGACGACGCCAGCGCGGAAGCGTTCGATGCACGCCTGGCGCTCGGCCAGCGGTGTAGATGCCCAAGCCGGTTGGGCCGCGCGTGCCCTTGCCGCTTTGGCAGCAACGCTCGCGGCGTCGTCGGCTACCACGGTGGCGATACGTTCACCGGTCGCCGGATTGTGGATGGCAAGTTCGGTCATGGCGTTGCAGCCTGGGCCGCGGTTGCCGCATCCAGAAAGTCCTTCAGCAGCGCGGCATCGTCGAGCGTCTCGGCACCGGGCAGGTGAAACTCGGGATGCCACTGCACCGCCGCCAGATAGGGCTTCGCGCGGTCGCGGCGGCGGATCGCTTCCACCAGCCCGTCTTCGTTGCTCACGGCCTCGACCTCGAACCCGGGCGCCAGATCCTTGATGGCCTGGTGGTGGATGCTGTTGACGGTGACACGGCGCGCCTGCGGATACAACGACGACAAGCGCGAACCCGGCACGATCTCGACGCTATGGAAATTGAGGTCGTACACGCCCGCATCCCGATGGGTCAGGGCTTTCGGCACCTGGGTCGCGATGTCCTGGTACAGCGTGCCGCCGTACGCGACGTTCATCAACTGAAGGCCGCGGCACACGCCGAACACCGGCTTGCCCTGGCGCTCGAAAGCCGTCACCAGCGCCATTTCATATTCGTCCCGCACACGGTCGCCCGACCACTTCTCCTGCAATGGCTGCTCGCCGTAGCTGAGGGGCGAAACATCGGCCCCGCCATGCAGCACCAGGCCATCGAGCCACTGCGCGTAATGGTCAAGGGTGACGTCGCCGCGCTGGGTGGCGCCGGTGGGGCTGGGCACCATCACGGCCAGCGCACCCGTCGACATGACCCAATGCGCGATCGACTGCTCCACATACTGCAGTGTCTTGCCGGTGAACAGCGCCCGCGCCGGGTCCGCATGCATGAAGCAGGCGGAGATGCCGATCTTCAAACGGGATGCAGAGCTGATCACATCGCCTCTTCGAACAGCCGCTTGAAATCCGCTGCCGACACTGGCCGCGGATTGGTCTTGTGGCAGATGTCGGCGGTCGCGATCTGCACCAGCCGCGGCAGCTGGTCCGGCTTCACGCCATGGTTTTTCAGGGTGCCGGTCAGGCCGATGCGGTTTTTGAGCTGTTTGAGCCAGGGCACGAAAGCCTTTCCCCCTCCGGGAACCTTGCAGACATGCGCCAGTTCCTCGAATTTCTCCGGCACCGTCTCGTAATTCCAGGCTAGCACCGTGTCGATCATCAGCGCGTTGGCCAGGCCATGGTGCAGGTCGCAGACGGCGCCGAGCGCATGCGCGCACGAATGCACAGCGCCAAGATCCTTCTGGAAAGCAATGGCGCCCATCATCGAGGCCATCATCATGTCACTGCGCGCCTGCAGGTTCTGCGGTTCGGCCACCGCCTTGACCAGCGCACGAGCCGCGATCCGCGTGCCTTCCAGCGCGATCCCGTCGCATAGCGGGTGATAAGCCGGCGACAGGTAGCTCTCGATGTTGTGGGTGAGGGCGTCCATGCCGGTCGCCGCCGTCACGTGCGCCGGCAGTGCAAGCGTGAGTTCAGGATCGGCGAACACCACCTTGGCCATCACCTTGGCGCTGAACACGATGCGCTTCAGGTGGGTGTCGTCCTCGCTGATGACCGCCGCGCGCCCGACTTCGGAGCCGGTGCCGGATGTGGTCGGCAGCGCGACGAAATACGGCAGCTCCCTGGTGATGGCGCGTACCGTGGGGTGGTCCCACACGTACTCGATGATGTGACCGTCATGGGTGGCGGCGATGCCGACCACCTTTGCCACGTCGAGCGCGGCGCCGCCGCCAAAACCGATCACGCAATCGGCGTGGTGGGATTTGAACGCGTCCGCGCCGCCCATCACCTGGCTTGCCGTCGGGTTGCCGAACACGCCGGAGTACACGGCGACCTCCAGCCCCTCGAGGTGCCGCTTGAACTCCGCCAGCATCGGGAGCATCGCGATCGCCTTGTCGGTGACGATCAGCGGGCGCCGCAGCCCGCGCCCGAGCAGGTGCCTGGCCACCTCCTTGCGGGCGCCGGCGCCGAATTTGATGTTGGTCGGGAAGGAAAAGCTGTTGATGCTCATGGTGATGGCTCGAAGGTCGTGTGTTTTCTGGCGAAGCAACGGAGGTCCATGCCTAGATGATCTCGAAATAGCGCTTGCGCTCCCAATCCGTCACGCCGTCCAGCCATTGGCGCCATTCCCAGTCGCGGGTGGCGGCGAAGTGCTCGACGAACGTATCGCCGAGCATCTCGCGCGCGATCTTGGAATCGCGAAAGATGCGGGTCGTCGCATCCAGCGAGCGCGGCGCCCGCGCAATGGTCTCCGCCCCCTGGTTGGTGCCGGTGATCGGCGGCGCGGTGAGCTTCAGGCCCTTCTCGACGCCGTAGATGCCCGCGGCAATGACGGCCGCCATGGCGAGATACGGATTGACGTCCGAGCCCGGGCAGCGAGTTTCGAGCCGTGTGCCCTTGGGACTGCCGGCGATCACGCGGAAGCTGGCGGTGCGGTTGTCGATGCCCCAGGTCGGCTTCACCGGCGCCCAGAAACCGTCGACGAGGCGCTTGTAGCTGTTGATCGTGGGCCAGAACATCGGCGCCATCTGCATCAGGCAGGCGACCTGGCCCGCCAGATAACTCTCGAACAACTTGCTCATCTTGCGCGGCGATTTCGCGTCGAAGAACAGGTTGCTCTTGCCGTCGGGCCCTTCTTTCAAACTCTGGTGGATGTGCCCACTGCAGCCCGGGTACTGCTGGCTCCACTTGGCCATGAAACTCGGCATCACGCCGAAGCGCGCGCCGATTTCCTTGGCGCCGGTCTTGAACAGGATCGCGCGGTCGGCCTGCTCCAGCGCCTCGCCGAACGAGATCGCCACTTCGTAGACGCCCGGCCCGGTTTCGGTGTGCAGCCCTTCGATCGGCACGCCGAAGGCCGGCATCTCGTCCATCAGCGCCTTGAAAAATTCGCGCTTGTGGTTCATGCGCAAGAGCGAATAGCCGAACATGCCGGGGGTGATCGGCTCCGGCCCCACGCCCTTCTTGGCGGCCCAGCTCTGCGGCGTCTCGGCGAAGTTGAACCACTCGAACTCCATGCCGCACATGGCCGACAGGCCCATCT
>JAYUHN010000367.1:0-3838 GCA_043766965.1 Ramlibacter sp.
TTCCGCCAGCAGCGGATCCTCGCCGGCGCGGTCCAGCGCGAGCCGGATCGATTCCCGGCGCATTGCGCTCAGGTCGTGCCTGAGATCGGGATGGGTGGCGCCGAGACCATCGCGGATCTGGCGCAAAACGCCGGGATTGGCGCACAGCGCCGCCGCCAGCGGCGCGTGCGAACCGAGCCAATCCAGCAGCGCCTGCTCGGCCCGCTCGATCGTGGGCCAGATCGGCCACAGCGTGTCGTCGAGGTCGAACGAGATGGCCTTGATCTGCGCGATGTCCAGCATGTCAGGTGAGAATACCCTATGGTCTTTTCCTCTGAACCCGCGCACAGCCACGGGCAACCGCAGCGCACTGCCGTGCTTTTCTGCAATCTCGGCACACCCGATGCACCGACGGCGTCAGCGGTGCGGCGCTACCTTGCCGAATTCCTGCAGGATCCGCGGGTGGTGGAGATTCCGCGGGCTGTGTGGCTGCCGATTCTCTACGGCCTGATCCTGCCGTTCCGGTCGGCGAAATCGGCGGCTAAATACGCCAGCATCTGGACCAAGGACGGCTCGCCGCTCAGGCTCTGGACCGAGAAGCAGGCCAGGCTGCTGCAAGGCTGGCTGGGCGAGAACGGCCATCGGGTCCAGGTGCGTTACGCAATGCGCTATGGCAATCCATCCGTCGCCTCCCAGCTGGACGCGCTGAAAGCTGAAGGCGCGACACGAATCCTCGTCCTGTCCGCCTATCCGCAGTATTCCGGCACCACCACCGCCAGCGTCATCGACAGCGTCAACGCCTGGGTGAGCCGGACCCGGCACGTGCCGGAGCTGCGCTTCGCCAACCGCTACCACGATGACCGCGGCTACCTCGCCGCACTGGCAGGGCGCATCCAGCACTACTGGTCCGAGCACGGCAAGCCGGATCACTTCGTCATGAGTTTCCACGGCGTGCCGCAGCGAACGCTCCAGCTCGGCGATCCCTACCACTGCGAATGCCAGAAGACCGGGCGGCTCCTGGCCGGCTGGCTGTCGTTGCAGCCGGATCAGTACACCGTGACGTTCCAGTCGCGATTCGGCAAGGCCAAATGGCTTGAGCCTTACACCGAGCCGACGCTGAAAGCGCTGGCGCGCAAAGGCGTCAAGCGGGTGGATGTCGCGTGTCCGGGGTTCACCAGCGACTGCCTGGAGACGCTGGAAGAAATCGCGCAGGAAGGCCGCGACGCCTTTCTGCTGGCGGGCGGCAAGGTCTTTCACTACATCCCGTGCCTGAACGACGACCCGGCGTGGATCGGGGCGCTGGGCGCGATTGCCGCGGGCCATCTGGGCGGCTGGCCAACCCGGCAGGCACCGGACGCAACCGTGCTTGCCGGCTCGCGGGACGCCGCGCTGGCTATGGGTGCGCCGAAGTAGCTGCGGGAGCGACCTACGCCGCTTCGTGCTGCTCGATAAACGACGCGACCAACTCCAGTTGCGCCGGCACATTCAGCGCCGGCGCGTGACCGCAACCGGGCACCTCCACCACGCGCACCAAGCCCCGGGCGCCGGGGCCGCGCTGCAACATCTCCGCGATGGCATCGGGCAGCACCAGGTCGGAGTCCGCGCCCCGCAGGCAGAGCACAGGGGCGTCGATGGCGTCGTAGTGGTCCCACAGGTCGTAATCGTCGGGGTGGTCGGTGAACTGCCGCACCATCGCCGGGTCGTAATGGGGCGTGACCCGTCCATCTGGAAGCCGCCGCGCCGAGGACTCGGCAAGAGCACGCCACTGCGCATCGCTCAACCAGCCGAAGGGCTTGTACACCTGCCGGTAGAACGCCTCGAGCTGAAGCATCGTTGCGAACGCGGGCGGACTGCCCGCGTAGGCACGGATGCGCTCGACCGCCGCTGCGGCCAGCCGGGGCGCATTGTCGTTCAGCACCAGGCTCTGGATCCGGCCCTTGAGTTGCGGCTGCAGCAACCCGCCCGCGCACACCATGCCGATCGCGCCTCCCATTGACGTGCCGACCCAGTGCGCCTGCGCCACACCGAGATGGTCGAACAACTCGGCCGCCAGCCGCGCATAGAAGGAAAGCTGGTATTCAGCGCCGGGGTCGGGGCTCCACTGGCTCAGCCCCCGGCCCAGCGTGTCCGGGCAGATGACACGAAAACGCGGGCTCAGATGGGCGGCAAGTTCATCCATGTCACGCCCGGTCCGGGCCAATCCATGCCACGCGATCACGGTCGGGCCGTTCTGCTCCCCCCACTCCATGTAATGGATTTCGCGACCGGCGCAGGTCGCGTAGCGGGAGCTGACGGTCATGGCTTGGATTCAGGCCGGAGCGGCCAGCGGCGCGTCGCCACGCGGCATGGTCCGCACCACCTGGCCTGGTAGCAACGCAGCGCCGCTCTTGAGGTGCGCGTACTCGCATCCATCGCCTGGACGCGCGTGTCGTTGGTCCGTCTTGTCATGGTTGTCTCCTGGTGATGTGGAAAAGCGTTTGCGCGAATCAGGCACGCCGCCGCATGGCCCGCAGCCGTCCCACCACGCCGGTGGGAAAGTAATAAACCGAGAGGACGAACAGCAGCCCGAGCCAGAGCAACCAGCGGTCGGGTGAGAGCAGCGCCGAAAGCCACGGCCAGCCGGCGGTGGCGTCGCTGCCGACCTTCAGCAGGTCCTGCAGATAGCTTTGCGCCACCACGAACAGGCCGGCGCCGATGGCGGCCCCATAGATCGTTCCCATGCCTCCGATCACGACGATCAGCAGCACTTCGAGCATCAGGTCGAACGAGAGCGAGGTTTCCGGGCCGTTGTAGCGCAGCCAGATCGCCAGCAAGGCGCCCGCCACCGTAGCGAAGAGTGCCGACAGCACGCTCGACGTCGTGCGGTACACCACGACGCGGTAGCCGATGGCCTCGGCGCGGAATTCGTTTTCGCGGATCGCCTGCAGCACGCGGCCAAACGGTGAATTGACGATCCGAAGCAGGGCCAGCAGCAGGAACAGGGCCACGACGAACAGCAGGTAGTAGCAAAGCAGACGCCCGTCCAGCGCGACGCCCAGCAGCGGTGTCTCCGACAGCTGGAAGCCTGGGGACAGGACTTCCGGCATCTTGAAGGTGAGGCCGTCCTCTCCGCCGGTGATGTCCGACAGCTGCGACGCGAGGGTCTGGAAGGCGGTGGCGACCGCCAGCGTGATCATGGCGAAGAAGATCGCCTTCACGCGCAGCGAGAACAGGCCGATCGCAGCGGACAGCAGGAACGACAGCGCCAGTGAAACGCAAAGACCCACTGCCAGCGACGCCCAGCCCGGCCCCATCCTGCTGGAAGCGATCGCGATGCCGTAGGCGCCGATGCCGAAGAACATCGTGTGCGCAAACGAGACGATTCCGGTGTAGCCGAGCAGCAGGTCGTAGCTGGCGACGAGCACGATGAAGATCAGGATCTTGGCGGCGACGTTCAATGCTTTCGCGCCCGGGAAGATGAATGGCGCGAAAGCGAGTCCAAGGACGATGACGATGAGCATCGCAGTCAACGCGCGGCTTCGCGGCAGATCGTGCGAGTGAAGCGCGCGGATCATCGACTTGGGGAGGCAGCGTGGCCATGCTCGGGCACGGGCACGGGCTCGCGTTGCGTGGCTGCCATCATCGACCTGTCACCGGATAGAGCCCGCGCGGTCGCCACGCGAGAATGGCGACCATCAGCAGGATGTTCGAAAACAGCGCGACCTTCGGGACCAGGAAGCCCGTGTAGTTCGCAAGCAATCCGACGAGCAGCGCGCCGAGAAAGCAGCCGCTGGTCGAGCCCAATCCGCCGATGATGACGACGATGAAGATGAGCACGTTGACGTGCGCACCCATCTGCGGAGTCACGTTCTGCTGATAG
>JAYUHN010000368.1:0-3836 GCA_043766965.1 Ramlibacter sp.
GCGCTCGGCCAGGAACAGCAGCCAGTTCTCCGGCATCGTCGCCGCCATCCGCCGGAAGAAGTCACGCGTGAGGTAGGGAGCGTTGCCGTGCTCGAGGTAGGTACGCTCGTAACAGCGGTAGAAGAAATTCCAGTCCTTGTCGCCGATCTGCGCGCCGCGGGCGGACCGGAAAGAGACGCCGGCCTCGGCCACCTTGCGGCGTTCCTGCCGGATCTTCTTTCGCTTCTCCTGGGCCAGGCTGGCCAGGAAGTCGTCGAAATCCTGCCACTGCCGCTCGTGGCGCTGGGTCCAGTGGAACTGGACGGTGTGGCGCAGCATCAGTCCGGCGGTCTCGCAGGCCGCCACGTCCGCGGCGGCGGCGAACAGCAGGTGGAACGACGACTGCCTGTGCTGCTTGCACCATGCCAGTATCGCCGTCACCAGCGTTGCGCGCGCATGCGCGTCGACCGCCAGCAGTCGCGTTCCGGGAACCGGGGTGAACGGTACCGCAGCGAGCGCCTTAGGGTAGTACGCCAGTCCGTGCTGCTGGTACGCATTGGCCCAGGCCCAGTCGAACACGTACTCGCCGTACGAATGGTCCTTGAGATACACCGGGCAGGCGGCGTGCAGCGCGTCGCCGCGCCACAACGTCACCAGACGCGGGTTCCACCCGGTCGCGGCTGTGGCGCTGCCGCTCTGGTCCATCGCGGCAAGGTACTCATGGCGCATGAAAGGGGTCGGCGCTTCCTGCCCCGCAAGCAGCGCGTTCCACTGTGCCGCGGGGAGCTCCAGTGGCGACTCCAGCACCCGGGTGACATAATCGGTCGAGTTGTTTTTCACGGCGCCCATGGCTCTCAAAATCTGCATTGCCCAACTCAATTTCCTGGTCGGGGACATGCCGGGCAACGCGCAGAAGATCGTCGCCGCGGCACGCACGGCCTACGCGCAAGGCGCGCGACTGGTGCTGACGCCGGAACTGTCGATCTGCGGCTACGCGGCCGAGGACCTGTTCCTGCGTCCCGCTTTCATCGCGGCTTGTGATGATGCCGTGAAAACGGTGGCCCGCGAACTGGCCGGGTTAAAGGACCTGCACGTCGTGGTCGGCCATCCCACCGGTGGCGACATCCGCAGCAAGTCGGTGGCGGTGCAGCGGCGCTTCAACGCGGCCAGCGTGGTGAGCAACGGCAAGGTGCTGGAGACCTATGCCAAGCGCGAGCTGCCGAATTACCAGGTGTTCGATGAGCGGCGTTACTTCACGCCGGGGCAGGGCGTGTGCGTGTTCCAGGTCGAGGGTGTCAACGTCGGCCTGCTGATCTGCGAGGACGCATGGTTCGAAGAGCCGGCGTTGCTGGCCAGGGAGGCGGGCGCCGCGCTATTGGCGGTGATCAACGCGTCGCCGTTCCACGTCGGCAAGGGGAGCGAGCGATTTGCGCGGATGGCCCACCGGGCCCAAGCTGTCGGCCTGCCCCTGGTGTATGCGCACCTGGTTGGAGGCCAGGACGAGGTCGTGTTCGACGGCGGGTCTTTCGCGGTCAATGCGGACGGCACGTTGGCCGCGCGGGCGCCGGGCTTTCAGGAAGACCTGTTCTGCGTGCAGACGCACGACGGGGGCGACGCGCCGTTGCGCCTGTCCGGCCCCACTGTGCATGACGGCGGCCCGGAGGCAGACCTGTGGGACGCTTTGGTGCTGGGCGTTCGCGACTACGTCAACAAGAACGGCTTTCCGGGCGTGCTGCTCGGCCTCTCCGGCGGCATCGATTCCGCGCTGGTGTTGGCGGTCGCGGTGGACGCGCTCGGCCGGGACCGGGTGCGCGCCGTGATGATGCCCTCGCCGTACACGGCCGATATCTCGTGGATCGATGCGCGCGACATGGCGGCGCGCCTGGGCGTGCGCTACGACGAGATCTCCATCGTGCCGGAGTTCGAGGCCTTCAAAGCATCGCTGGCGGGCGAGTTCAAGGGGCTCGCGGAAGACACGACCGAGGAGAACATCCAGGCGCGCATCCGTGGCGTGATCCTGATGGCCCTGTCGAACAAGTTTGGCAGCATCGTGCTGACCACTGGCAACAAGAGCGAAATGGCGACCGGTTACTGCACGCTGTATGGCGACATGGCCGGCGGCTTCGCGGTGATCAAAGACGTGCTCAAGACCTGGGTGTTCAAGCTGGCCGCCTGGCGCAACGTGCACGATCCCTATGGCACGGGCATCAACCCGATTCCGGAGCGCATCATCACGCGGCCGCCGAGCGCCGAATTGCGGCCTGGCCAGGTCGATCAGGACAGCCTGCCGCCCTACGAGGTCCTCGACGCCATCCTCGAGCGCTACATGGAGGACGACATCGGTGTCGACAAGATCGTCGCGGAGGGATTCGACCGGGCGGTGGTCGAGCGGGTGGCCGGACTGATCCGTACCAACGAATACAAGCGTCGCCAGGCGCCCGTGGGCATCCGCGTTACCCACCGCAGCTTCGGCAAGGACTGGCGCTACCCCATTACTGGTAAATTCCGTTCCTGAGGCCCGACAGGGAAAACCATGAAACAGATCACCGCCATCGTCAAACCGTTCAAGCTCGAGGAAGTCCGCGAAGCGCTGGCCGAGTGCGGTGTCACCGGGCTCACGGTGACCGAGGTCAAGGGCTTCGGCCGCCAGAAGGGCCATACCGAGCTCTACCGCGGTGCCGAATACGTGGTCGACTTCCTGCCCAAGGTGAAGGTCGAGGTGGTCGTGAAAGACGGCGACGTCGAGAACTGCGTTGACGCCATCGTCAAGGCGGCCCGTACCGGCAAGATCGGCGACGGCAAGATCTTCGTCACCACGGTGGAGCGGATCGTGCGCATCCGCACGGGCGAGACCGACGAATCCGCGGTCTGAGCACGCGCGTCTGCATCCGGCGGGCCGCGCCTATATCTCCGTGAAATCCGCGGGGCCACCGCCGGCGACGATGCCTTCGACCAGCAGGCCGAGCAGTGCCGGCACGTCGCTGTCGATGCGCAGCAATTCCATCTGCCACTCGCTCATGAAACCCTGGGCCACGCTGGAGCGCAAGAAGTCCAGCAAGGGGCGGAAGTAGCCGCCCGCGTCGAGCAATCCGATCGGCTTGCCGTGGTAGCCGAGCTGGCGCCAGGTCCACACTTCAAACAGCTCCTCGAACGTGCCAATGCCGCCCGGAAGCGCCAGGAAGGCGTCCGCCCGTTCGGCCATCATGCGCTTGCGTTCATGCATCGTGTCCACCACATGCAACTCGGTGCAGTCGAGTTTGGCCCACTCGCGTTCCACCAGCGCCTTTGGAATGACGCCGATCACGGTGCCTCCGCTGGCCAGCGTCGCATCGGCCACGATCCCCATCAAGCCGTTGTTGCCGCCGCCGTAAACCAGCTGGCCGCCGTTGCCGCCGATCCACTCCCCGACGCTGCGCGCAGCATGCGCGAAGGCAGGCGTTGCGCCGCGCCGGGAACCGCAATAGACGCAGATGGAAAAACCGGCCTTCATGACGCGAAACGCTGCCAAAGCGCCGCGGCCCAGATGCCGCCGCACAGGAGCAGGCTCAGCAAAACCGCGGCGCTGCCGATGTCCTTCGCCCGCTTCGACAGCGGGTGCCACTCGGGTCCGACCCGATCGACCACCGCTTCGACCGCGGTGTTCAAAAGCTCCACAAGCATCACGAGGAGCACCGACCCGGCCAGCAACGCGCCCTGGATCCAGTCTTGCGCCAGCCAGAGCGCGCCGGGCAGCAGCACCACCGCCGCCCATGTCTCCTGGCGGAAAGCGGGCTCGGACCAGGCCGCGCGAAGTCCTGCCAACGAGTGCCCGGTCGCATGCCAGACCCGGGTGAGCCCGGTTCGGCTCTTTTGGGCAA
>JAYUHN010000369.1:0-51571 GCA_043766965.1 Ramlibacter sp.
GCGACCGGTGTGGCAGGCAATCCCGGGCTCGTGACCCAATTGCGTGACTTTGAGCAAAATTACGTCGCTGTCGCAGTCGAGCCGGATTTCATGCACGGCTTGAAAATGACCCGACTCCTCGCCCTTGTGCCACAAGCGATTGCGCGAGCGCGACCAATACACCGCCTCGCCACTGGCCACGGTTTGCGCCAAGGCTTCGCGATTCATCCACGCCACCATCAGCACTTCGCCGGACACGGCGTCCTGCGCCACGGCGGGCACCAGGCCGTCGGCATTCCACGCAACGCTTTCGATCCAGTCGGTCTTCACAGTCGCATCTCGATTCCGCGTGCGGCGAGGAAACGCTTCGCCGCGAGGATGGTGATCTCGCCGAAATGAAACACCGAGGCGGCCAGCACAGCGTCGGCGCGGCCTTCCTCGATGCCGAGCGCCAGGTGCTAGAGCGATCCCACGCCACCGCTCGCGATCACCGGCACCGTCACCGCTTCCGACACCGCGCGCGTGAGCTCGAGGTCGAAGCCGCTCCTGGTGCCGTCGCGATCCATGCTGGTGAGGAGGATTTCTCCCGCGCCGCGCCGCGCCATTTCGCGCGCCCATTCTACGACATCGAGCCCGCGCGCCTTGCGCCCGCCGTGGGTGTAGACCTCCCACTTCCCGGGCCCGGCGCCACGTGCGTCGATGGCCACCACGATCGCCTGCGAGCCGAAGCGCGCGGCGGCCCGCGAGACGAGGTCCGGGTCCTCCACCGCGGAAGTGTTGATGCTCACCTTGTCGGCGCCGGCGTTGAGAAGCTTCCTCACGTCCTCGACGGCGCGCACGCCCCCGCCTACGGTGAGCGGGATGAAGACCTGGTCGGCGACACGCTCGATCACATCGACGATCGTGTTGCGCGCGTCACTGGAGGCGGTGATGTCGAGGAATGTGATCTCGTCGGCGCCGGCGGCGTCGTAGGTGCGCGCGATCTCGACCGGATCGCCCGCGTCGCGCAGCTCGACGAACTTCACGCCCTTCACCACGCGGCCGGCATGGACGTCGAGGCAGGGGATGATGCGCTTGGCGAGTCCCACGCTGTTCAAGCCCGTGTCTTCGGGCTGCAAATCGTAAACGCGGCGCGCATCGCCGTTTTTTTTGGCGGATCAATCAACAGCGCGGAGATGGTGAGAGAAGGCATTCCCTCACGAACGAGGTCGTCGTTGCCGCGCAATCCGGGGGGCCATTGGGTAAAGGTCGAGAGGGCGCGAGGTGATTGGTCGAAACCGCGCCGACCAAATGGACGCCTTCTCCCCGCCGCTTCCTGAAGAGTCACTCCGCCCGGCTCGCACCTTTACCCAATGGCCTCCCGGATTGCGCGGCAGGAGAAACCCGGGGAAGAAGACCACTCAACTCTCGCCGTCGGCGAGCTTCATGGCCGCGGCGAAATCGAGCTTGCCCTCGTAGATGGCGCGCCCGGCGATGCAGCCGGTGATGCCCTCGGCTTCGACCGCCATCAGCGCCGCCACGTCTTCGAGGCTATTCAGCCCGCCGCTCGCGATCACGGGCACGGAGAGCGCCTGCGCGAGGCGCACGGTGGCCTCGATGTTGACGCCCGTCATCATGCCGTCGCGGCCGATATCGGTGTAGATCACCGCCTCGACGCCGTAGTCCTGGAAGCGCTTGGCGAGATCCACCACGTCGTGGCCGGTCAACTTGGACCAGCCGTCGGTGGCGACCTTGCCGTCCTTCGCGTCGAGGCCCACGATGATGTGGCCGCCGAACGCGCTGCAGGCGTCCTTGAGGAAGCCGGGGTTCTTGACCGCCGCAGTTCCGATGATGACGTACCTCAGGCCGCCATCGATGTATTTCTCGATGGTGTCGAGGTCGCGGATGCCGCCCCCCAGCTGCACCGGGATATCTTCTCCCACGGCTTTCAGGATCGAGCGGATGGCGATGAAGTTCTGCGGCTTGCCCGCGAAGGCTCCGTTCAGGTCCACCAAATGCAGCCGGCGCGCTCCCTTGCCCAGCCAGTTGCGCGCCATCGCCGCCGGGTCCTCGCTGAAGATGGTGGCCTGATCCATGTCGCCCTGCTTGAGGCGCACACAGTGACCGTCTTTCAGGTCGATCGCGGGGATGAGAAGCATCTTGGAAAGCGAGCGGCGGCCGGATCAGCCCGGGACTGGGCCGGGGTCACTGGTCGTGGCGGGACGAACGGGGCGGGTCAGGGATTCCAGTGCAGGAAGTTTCGGTACAGGGCCAGGCCGTGATCTGCGCTTTTCTCGGGATGGAACTGAGTGGCAAAAATATTATCGCGCGCAATGGCCGCGGTAAAGCGTGCGCCATAATCCGCTTCCCCCACGCTGTGGCGCGCATCCGACGTTCGGGCATAGAAGCTGTGGACGAAATAGTAGTAGCTGCCTTCCGGAATGCCGTTCCAGAGCGCGTGCCGCCCCATCCCGGCCCCTGTCTGCCAGACCTGGTTCCAACCCATCTGGGGTACTTTGAAGCGGCTGCCATCGGGCTGCAGGCGGCCGGCGAGCTCGAACCTGACGACGTCACCGTGGATCAGGCCGAGCCCGGGCGTCGGACCTTCGTCGCTGCGGTCCAGCAGCATCTGCATCCCGACGCAGACACCGAACAGGGGCTTGCTGGCCGCCGCCTCCAGTACCGGCTGCAACAGGCCCGATTCGCGCAGTTCGCGCATGCAGTCTGGCATGGCGCCCTGTCCCGGCAGCACCACGCGCTCGGCTCGCCGCACGTCATCGGGTCGGGCGGTCACCAAAACCTCGAACCCGCTGCCCTGGGCGACGTGTTGCACCGCCTGCGAGACCGAACGCAGGTTGCCCATGCCGTAATCGACCACCGCCACTGTTTTCATCGCCCTGGTCCGGCTTACAGCGACCCCTTGGTGCTGGGAATCGTGCCTGCCGTGCGCGGGTCCAGCTCCAGCGCCGCCCGAAGCGCCCTGGCAAAAGCCTTGAACACCGTCTCGCACTGGTGGTGCGCGTTTTCGCCGCGCAGGTTGTCGATGTGCAAGGTGACGAACGCGTGGTTGGCGAACCCCTGGAAAAACTCGTGCGTCAGCTGGCTGTCGAAAGTGCCGATCATCCCGCTCTTGAACGGAACGTTCATCACCAGACCGGGACGGCCGGAGAAGTCGATCACGACCCGTGACAGGGCCTCGTCCAGCGGCACGTAGGCATGGCCATAGCGCCGGATGCCCTTCTTGTCGCCGACCGCCTGGTAGACCGCCTGACCCAGCGTGATGCCCACGTCTTCGACGGTGTGGTGTCCGTCGATGTGCAGGTCGCCTGCGGCCCGGATCTCGAGATCGATCAGCCCGTGGCGCGCGATCTGGTCCAGCATGTGGTCGAAAAAGCCGATGCCGGTGCCAAGACTGGCCTTGCCGGTGCCATCCAGGTCGACCCGGACCGTGATCTTCGTTTCGGCGGTGGTGCGCACGACCTCCGCCTGGCGGGCGTTGTTCGCGATACGTTCGGTGGTGCCTGGTGCGGTCATAGGGAGGCCTTGAGCGCCGACAGCAGCTGCGTGTTCTCGCCTTCGGTTCCGACGGTGAGACGCAGGCAGTTCGCCAGCAATGGATGCATTCTAGAAACGTTCTTGACCAGGACGCCATGGGCCTTCAGCCCGTCGAAGCTGCGCTGGGCGTCGGGAAAGCGGGCCAGGATCATGTTGGCATCGCTGCGCCAGGCCGTCACCCCTGGCAACACGGCCAGGGCCTGCTGGATCCGTTCACGCTGGCCGCGCAATTCCCTGGCCTGGGCTGCGAATACCTGTTCGTGCTCGAGCGCGAACAGCGCGGCCTCGCAGTTGAGGACGCTGATGTTGTAAGGCGGGCGGACCTTGTCGAATTCAGCCACCAGCGCCTTGGGGCCGATCAGGTAGCCGATGCGCACGCCGGCCAGCCCGAACTTGCTGAGTGTCCGCATCAGCAGCACATGGCTGTGTCTCCGTACCCGGTCGATGTAGCTGCGGCTCGAGAACGGCTGGTAGGCCTCGTCGATCACGACCAGGCCGGGCGCGGCCTCGATGATCTTTTCAATGACGGCGTCGTCCCAAAGGTTGGCCGTCGGATTGTTGGGATAGGCCAGGTACACGATGGAAGGCCGGTGCTGCTCGATCGCACCCAGCATCGTCTTTTCGTCCAGTTCGAAGTCTGCAGTCAGGTCCACGCCGATGAACTTCAGCCCCTGGAGTTGCGCGCTCATCCCGTACATCACGAACCCGGGCAATGGCGCGAGGATCGACGCGCCGGGCAGGTCGCAAGCCAGGGCGATCAGCGAGATCAATTCATCGGACCCGTTGCCCAGCATGATGTCGAAACCATCGGGCATGCCGGCATAAGCCGCGAGCGCGTGTCGCAGCGCGTCCACTTGCCCGGCCGGATAGCGGTTCAGCGGCAGCGCTCCGAGCCGGCGTCCAAGCTGCGCCTGCAACTCCGGCGGCAGGCGGTGCGGATTTTCCATCGCATCGAGCTTAACCAGACCTTCCGACGACTGGATGGCGTACGCGTGCATCGACTGGATGTCCTGCCGGATGCGTCGCTTCAGGTCACGGGGCGGCGCAGCGGTCATTTGCGGAACCTCATTTCGGCGGCCCTGGCATGCGCCTGGAGGCCCTCTCCGTACGCGAGCTCCGCCGCGATCACGCCGAGCTTGTGGGCGCCTGCCTGGCTCACTTCGATCACGCTGCTGCGTTTCTGGAAGTCATAGACACCCAGTGGGCTGGAAAAGCGTGCCGTGCCGCTGGTGGGCAACACGTGATTGGGGCCGGCGCAGTAGTCGCCGAGCGACTCGCTGGTGAATGCGCCAAGGAAGATCGCGCCGGCATGCCGAAGCAGCGGCTCCCAGCGGTGCGGCTCGGTGCTGGCGACCTCGAGATGCTCCGGCGCAATGCGGTTGCTGATGTCGCACGCTTCTTCCATGCTGCGGGTATGGATCAGGGCGCCGCGTCCGTTGAGGGATTTCGCGATGATGTCCGCGCGCGGCATCTGCGGCAGCAAGCGGTCGATCTCGGCCTGCACGCGGTCGATATAGCTGGCATCGGGGCATAGCAGGATGCTTTGCGCCAGCTCGTCGTGTTCCGCCTGGCTGAACAGGTCCATCGCGACCCAGTCCGGCGGCGTGGTGCCGTCAGCCAGCACCAGGATTTCGCTGGGACCCGCGATCATGTCGATGCCCACTGCCCCGAAAACCCGCCGCTTGGCGCTGGCCACATACGCATTGCCGGGACCGGTGATCTTGTCGACCTTGGGAATGGTGGACGTCCCGAAAGCCAGGGCCGCAACCGCCTGGGCGCCGCCGATCGTGAAAGCGCGCGTTACGCCGGCAACGTGCGCGGCGGCCAGCACCAGTGCGTTCTTCTCGCCTTTCGGCGTCGGCACCACCATGATGATTTCGGCGACGCCGGCGACGTGCGCCGGAATCGCGTTCATCAGGACCGACGAGGGATAGGCAGCCTTGCCGCCGGGGACGTAGATGCCGACGCGATCGATCGGCGTGACCTTCTGCCCCAGCAAGGTGCCGTCCTCATCCCGATAGCTCCAGCTTTCGCCATTGGCCTTTTTCTGGGCCTCGTGGTAGCTGCGGACGCGCCGCGCCGCTGCCTGCAGCGCATTGCGCTGTGCCGCCGGCAAGCCGTCGAACGCGGACTTCAGCTCTGCCTGCGTGAGCTCCAGCGCAGCAATGGACGCGGCATTGAGACCGTCGAAGCGGTTGCTGTACTCAAGGACCGCCGCGTCGCCCCGTTGCTGGACATCAGCCAGGATCTGGCTCACGCGCTGCTCGACCTCCGCGTCGGTCTCGGCGGACCAATGCAGACGGGCACGCAGGTCCGCGTCGAAGGACGCATCAGCGGTGTGCAGGCGAAGGGGAGCGGCGATCGGCGTCTTGGTCGTCGTCATCGTCGTCACGCGGACACCGCTTGTTCGAAGGCATCGATGATGCGGCGGATCTCGCCATGTTTAAGCTTGAGCGCGGCCTGGTTCACCACAAGGCGGGCGCTGATGTCCATGATCCGTTCGATCTCCAGCAGGTTGTTGGCCTTGAGGGTTCCGCCGGTGGACACGAGGTCGACGATGGCATCCGCAAGGCCGGTGAGCGGCGCCAGCTCCATGCTCCCATAAAGCTTGATGAGGTCGACGTGCACCCCCTTTTCCGCGAAAAACTCGCGGGCGATCGAAACATATTTGGTCGCGACACGAAGCCGGGAGCCTTGGCGCACCGCGGACTCGTAGTCGAAGTCGCGGCGTACCGCGACGCTGATCCGGCACCTTGCGATCTTCAGGTCGAGCGGCTGGTAGAGCCCCTGGCTGCCGTGCTCGATCAACGTGTCCAGGCCCGCCACACCCAGGTCGGCGCCGCCGTACTGGACGTAGGTGGGCACATCGCTGGCGCGCACCAGCACCACGCGCACCAGCGGATCGCGCGTCGCCAGGATCAGCTTGCGCGACTGCTCGGGATCGTCCAGCACTTCGATGCCGGCAGCCCGCAGCAGCGGCAGGCTGTCGTCGAAGATGCGTCCCTTGGAAAGCGCGAGCGTGATCATGGTGCCTGCCGCCGAGCCGCCTCAAGGCAGGCGAGCGCCCCCTCGGGGGGCAGCGAACTGAAAGGAGCGTGGGGGCCCATGGCTTTAAGTCTTGACCCGTTCGATGTCCGCGCCGATGCCGCGCAGCTTGGCTTCCATCTGGTCGTAACCGCGGTCCAGGTGGTAGATGCGGTCGATGATGGTTTCACCGTCCGCAACCAGCCCCGCGATCACCAGGCTGGCCGAAGCGCGCAGGTCGGTGGCCATCACCACGGCACCGGACAGTCTTTCGACACCTTCGATCACGGCGAACTTGCCGTCGACGTGGATCCTGGCGCCCAGCCGCACCAGCTCGTTCACGTGCATGAAACGGTTCTCGAAAATCGTTTCCGTCACCTTCGAAGGTCCTTCGGCAACGGCATTCAGCGTCATGAACTGAGCCTGCATGTCGGTCGGGAACCCCGGGTACTCGGTGGTGCGGAAGCTTTGCGCCACCAGCCTGCCATGCGAATGCACGTGGATTCCGTCATTCACCGGCGCCACGTTCGCCCCGGCTTCGCGCAGCTTGTCGATCACGGCCTCGAGGTGGTCCGCGCGCCCGTGGCGCAGCACCACGTCGCCGCCGGTGGCAGCGACGGCGCAAAGGAAAGTACCGGCCTCGATCCGGTCCGCCACCACGCGGTGGGTGCAGCCGTGCAGCCGGCCGACGCCCTGGATCCGGATCCGGCTGGTGCCATGGCCATCGATCCTCGCCCCCATCGCAATCAGCATTTCCGCAAGGTCGGCGATCTCCGGCTCCTGCGCAGCGTTTTCGAGGATGGTTTCGCCTTCCGCAAGCGTCGCCGCCATCAGGAAGTTTTCGGTGCCGGTGACCGTGACCATGTCGGTGCGGATGTTGGCTCCCCGCAGGCGTTCCCGACCCTTGGGCAGCTTGGCGATGATGTAGCCGTGTTCGACGACGATGTCGGCGCCCATCTGCTGCATCCCCTTGATGTGCTGGTCGACCGGCCTGGAACCGATGGCACAGCCGCCCGGCAGCGAGACGGTGGCGTCCCCGAACCGCGCGAGCAATGGACCGAGCGCGAGCACCGATGCCCGCATGGTCTTCACCAGTTCGTAGGGCGCTTCGGGGGAGCTCAAATTGCTCGAATCGATCCGCACGCTGCCATCGCCGGACCGCTCGATGGCGACGCCCATGTTTCGCAGCAGGTGCAGCATCGTCGCCACGTCCTGCAGTCGGGGCACGTTGACCAGCGTGACCGGGTCGCTTGTCAGGAGGGCCGCGCAGAGCTCCGGCAAAGCCGCATTCTTGGCGCCGGATATCCGGACTTCGCCGTGGAGCTGGCGCCCCCCCCGAATCAGCAGTTTGTCCATCGAAAATTCAGCTTGGTGTGGATGACGCGGCCCATTCGGCCGGGGTCAGGGTCTTCATCGACAAGGCGTGGACCTCGTCCGTCTGCATTCTCGCACCCAGGGTGGCGTAGACCCGCTGATGACGCTGGATCAGGCGCTTGCCCTCGAATTCGGTCGAAACGATGACAGCGGACCAATGTCGGCCGTCACCATCCACCTCCAGGTGAGTGCAGGGCAGGCCGGCGCCGATCAGGGACTGGAGCTCATTGGCATTCATGTCGGTCTTTCGGGTTCATCCGCGGATTTTGTAGCCGATACGCAGCAGGTTCACCGCGATCGCGCTCACCACCAGCAAGGCCGAGCCGACGATGCCCAGGCTCAGCCACGGTGACACGTCGCTCACGCCGAAGAATCCGTAGCGGAAGCCGTCGATCATGTAGAAGAATGGATTCAGGTGGCTCACGGTTTGCCAGAAGGCCGGCAGCGAGTGGATGGAATAAAAAACGCCGGACAAGAAAGTCATCGGCATCACCACGAAATTCTGGAATGCCGCCATCTGGTCGAACTTCTCTGCCCACAAGCCCGCGATGATGCCCAGCGCGCCGAGCATGCTGGCGCCCATCAGCGCGAACACGGCAATCCACAGGGGCGCGGCGAAATCGGGCCGCGCGAAGAAGGAAGTAACGGCAAACACGCCCAGGCCTACTGCCAGCCCCCGGACCACCGAAGAGCCGACGTAAGCGCAGAACCAGCTCCAGTGTGACAGTGGCGTCAGCAACACAAAAACCAGGCTGCCCATGATCTTGCTCTGGATCAACGAAGACGAGCTGTTGGCGAACGCGTTCTGCAAAACACTCATCATCACGAGGCCGGGAATCAGGAAGGCCGTGTATTCCACCCGGTCGTAGACCTTGACATGGTTCTGCAGCACGTGGCCGAAGATCAGCAGGTAGAGCACTGCGGTCAACACCGGCGCTCCCATGGTCTGGAATCCCACCTTCCAGAATCTCAGCACTTCTTTGTACAGCAGCGTGCGCCAGCCCGTCATGGAACCAGCGCGTCGGTCACCGGCGCCGCGACCAACCGGTCCCTGGGCACATGGCCCGCCGACATGACATCGAGGAACACATCCTCGAGATCGGCCTTGCGGATTTCAACATCCTCGACCCGCAAGCCGGCGCGGCGGATGATCGCCAGGTGACTCTCGATCTCGTGCGCGTCGTGCACGGGCAGCTGCACGATGCGTCCGGTCACGCGCGCCTTGCCGTCGAACTCCGGCGGCAGGGCGCTGTCGATCTTGAAACGCAACACGTTGCTCGACGCCGATTTCAGCAGCTCGCTGGTGCTCTCCAGGGCCACGACCCGTCCCGTCTTGAGCATCGCGATCCGGCTGCACAGCGCCTCGGCTTCTTCCAGATAGTGGGTGGTGAGCAGCACCGTGTGGCCCTTCTTGTTCAAGCCAGCGATGAACTGCCACAACGTCTGTCGCAGTTCGACGTCGACGCCCGCCGTCGGCTCGTCCAGCACGATGACCGGCGGCTTGTGCACCAGGGCCTGCGCGACCAGGACCCGCCGTTTCATGCCACCGGAGAGCTGACGCATGTTGGACGACGCCTTGTCGGCCAAGCCCAGGCTTTCGAGCAGTTCGTCGATCCAGCCGTCGTTGTTGCGCACGCCGAAGTATCCGGACTGGATGCGAAGCGCTTCGCGCACCGTGAAGAACGGGTCGAACACCAGTTCCTGCGGCACGACACCGAGCTTGCGGCGCGCTTCGCCATAGTTGGATTGCACGTCGCTTCCGAGGACCATTGCCTTGCCCGACGTCGGCCGCGCCAATCCGGCGAGGATGCTGATCAGGGTGGTCTTGCCTGCCCCATTGGGACCGAGCAGCCCGAAGAACTCGCCCTGCTGGATGTCGAAGCTGACACCATCCAGCGCTTTCAGCGGCCCGCGTGTCGAAGCAAAGGTCTTGGAAACGGATTGGAACGAGATTGCGGGCATGAGCCCGTTGATTTTAGCTGCGGCTATCCGACGCGCCTGACGGCATGGGCTTGTCAGGGCGCCGCAGGCAGCAGCTCGCCGACGCCGTAAAGGCCGGCCAGGACCCGCAGTCGAGGCGGCAGCGCCCTGACCGAAAAGCTCTTGCCCAAAGCGAGCGCCTCGCGCCGGCACTCGAGCAGCACGGCAAGCGCAGACGAATCGAAACGCGTCAGTGACGAGGCGTCCGCAACCACCGCTACCGCCGGATCGCTGCGCAGCCCCTGTTCGAGCATGCGGCAGCACGCTGCAGCACGCTCGTGGGTGAGTTCAGCCGGTAGCACAAGCATTCGCGCGCCTAGCTCTTCTTGGCCGCGTTGCTCCGGTTGCGCTCGGCCAGGGTGGCGATCAGACCGTCCACCCCCTTGGTGTTGATTTCCTGCGCGAACTGGCTGCGATACGTCTCGACCAGCCACACGCCCAGCACGTTCAGGTTGTAGATTTTCCAGCCGCCGGGGGTTTTTTCCATCCGGTAGTCGAGCTGGATCGGGTCACCCCGCCCGCGCACTTCGGTCCGCACCACCACCTCGGTGTCACTTGCGCCCGCCCGCTGCGGCTTCACGCTGATCACCTGGTCGTTCACCTGTTCCAGGGCGCCCGCATAGGTGCGAACCAACAGGACCTTGAACTCATCCTGGAGACGTTTCTTCTGCTCTGGCGTGGTCTGGCGCCATGCGGGACCGACAGCAGCTGCAGTCATCCGCTGGAAATCGACGTTGGGCATGATCTTGCTATCCACCAGCGACATGATCCGGGTGATCTCGCCGCCCTTCATTGCCTGGTCGGACTTGATCGAGGCCATGACCTCTTCGGACAGGCGCTTGATCAGCGCGTCGGGCGTTTCGTCGGCCGCGTGCGTCAATGGCGCGACAGCGAGCATGGCGACTGCGAACAAGGCCGCGCCGAAACGGGCAAAAAAACGTCTTTTCATTGGGTCACTTTCATGCGGCAAATCCGCGGTGAGGTTTGGAACAGTTTGGGCCGGGCGAGTTCCGACCCGGCCGCGCCCGTCGCAACAGGCTGCCATGACTCAACGCGCGGCAGGTGCGATCGGTTGGCCGCGACCTGGTTCCGTCGGGTCCGTGCCCGGTTCCGGGGGGATGTCCACGGGATCGTTCTCGAAGATCTCGGCACGTCGCTTCTGCAAATGCGCATCCCGGATGAACGTGTACTTGTCGAGCGCCGCTTCTTCCAGCACCGTCCCGACGCGCAGCAAGTTCGACCGCTGGTTGACGGCTCTCAGGCTGTAGAGCTGATACCGCGCGGCGGTTTGTTCGACGGAATGCACCGGGTCACCCTGCCGGTCGAAGGTGAGCGCCAGGGTGTCCCGCAATGTGGAAGGTCCCAGCAGCGGCAACATGATGTAAGGGCCTGCGGGAACGCCCCAGCGGCCCAAGGTCTGCCCGAAATCCTCGCGGTGCCGCTCGATGTTGAGTTCACTGGCGACGTCCAGGATGCCGCCGAGTCCGAAGAAAGTGTTGACGTTCAGACGCATGAAGTTCTCGGCCGCGTTCGCGAATTTGAACTGCAGCGCGCTGTTCACAGCCGACCAACCGTCGCTCAGGTTGCCGAAGAAATTGCTCACGCCGGTACGCACGAGTGCCGGCACGTGGCGGCGGTAGACCGTCGCCACCGGCTTGAGGACGATCGCGTCAACGCCCTCGTTGAACTCCAGCGACTTGCGGTTGAACGGCTCGAACGGGTCGCGCGGATTGACCGGCCCGCTGGCGCAGCCCGCCAGCGCCAGCAAAATTCCCAGGGCCAGCCCCCGGAACACCATGGAGCGGGCAGCACGAACTGAGTCAATCGATGTTTTCATTTTTTTGAAGCCGTCCCTGCGGCGTTGCTGTTGCCCCCTTCGGCAGCCTTGCTGAACAGGAACTGACTGATCAGATTTTCCAGGACCACTGCCGATTGCGTGGTGGTAATGGTATCGCCAGCGGCCAACGCCTTTTCATCCGCCCCGGCTTCGATCCCGATGTACTGCTCGCCCAGGAGTCCGCTGGTCAGGATCTTGAGCGAGCTGTCTTTCGGAAACACGTAACGGCTTTCGATCGCAAGCGCGACCCGGGCCTGGAATGACTTGTCGTCGAACGTGATCGAGTCCACCCGTCCCACCACGACGCCCGCGCTCTTGACGGCCGCCTGCCGCTTGAGACCGCCAATGTTGTCGAACTTGGCGACCACGGGGTAGCTGGACTGAAAGTTCAACGCCAGCAGGTTGGCCGATTGCAAAGCGAGAAACAGGATTGCGACCGCGCCGACCAGCAAGAACAATCCGACCCACACATCACTTTTTGAGCGTTCCATGATTCCAGGCCCTAAAGAATTTCAAATACTGAACATCAGGGTGGTCAGGATGAAGTCCAGTCCCAACACCGAGAGCGAAGCGACCACCACAGTGCGCGTGGTGGCCCGCGAAACCCCTTCGGGCGTCGGGTGGGCTTCGTAACCTTCGAGCAGCGCAATGAAGGTCACCGCCACGCCGAACACCAGGCTCTTCACCACGCCGTTGCCGACATCCCGCCAGACATCCACGCCACCTTGCATCTGGCTCCAGAAAGCTCCCTGATCGACGCCGATCAGGAGCACGCCGATCACCCAGCCGCCGATGATGCCTACGGCGCTGAACACCGCCGACAACAGCGGCATCGCGATCACCCCGCCCCAGAAGCGCGGTGCCAGGATCCGGCGCACGGGGTCCACCGCCATCATCTCCATCGCACTCAATTGCTCGCCGGCCTTCATCAATCCGATCTCCGCTGTCAGCGCTGTACCGGCGCGGCCCGCGAACAGCAATGCGGTGATGACCGGGCCGAGTTCGCGAACCAGGCTGAGCGCCACCAGCAGCCCAAGGGCCTCTGAGGACCCGTAGCGCTGCAAGGTGTAGTAGCCCTGCAGGCCCAGCACGAAACCAACGAACAGGCCGGAGACAGTGATGATGGCGAGCGAGTAGTTGCCCAGGAAATGGATCTGGTCGCGCACCAGGCCGAATCGGCGAAAGGCCGCGCCGCCAAGTGTGACGAGCTTGCCGAACAGCCGCGCTCCATGCCCGAGATCGCCCAGCTTGGCACGCGCCGCAAATCCGACATCGGCGGGGATGTACCAGCTCACGGCGTTTCCCTTCTCATCCGAGCCCGCCCCCGAAATCACTGGCGACAGTGGGTCCGGGATAGTGGAAGCGCACGGGGCCGTCGGGCTCGGCGTTGACGAACTGGTGAACCATCGGATCGACTGAGTCCTGCACTTCTTGCGGTGAGCCCTGCGCCGCGACCTTGCCGTTTGCCAGGACGATCACCTGGTCGGCGATGCGGAAAGTCTCTTCCAGGTCGTGCGACACCACGATGCTGGTGATGCCGAGCGTGTCGTTGAGCTGGCGAATCAGCCGGGCAGCGGTGCCGAGCGAAATCGGATCGAGTCCGGCAAAAGGCTCGTCGTACATGATGAGCTCAGGGTCCAGCGCCATGGCGCGGGCCAGCGCCACCCGGCGTGCCATGCCGCCCGAAATTTCGCTCGGCATCAGGTCGCGCGCCCCTCTCAGGCCAACCGCGTCGAGCTTCATGAGCACGATATCGCGCACCAGGTTCGGCGGCAGCCCGGTGTGCTCCCGCAACGGAAACGCCACGTTGTCGAACACGCTCAGGTCGGTGAAAAGCGCCCCGAACTGAAACAGCATGCCCATCCGGCGGCGCACTCCGTACAGGCCGGCTTCGTCAAGCATGCCAACATTCTGGGCGTCGAACAGCACTTCTCCGCTGTCGGCCCGGACCTGGCCGCCGATCAATCGCAACACCGTCGTTTTGCCACCCCCCGAGGCGCCCATCAGCGCCGTAACCTTGCCGCGCGGAATCGTGAAGCTCACGTCCTCCAGAATGCGGCGCCCTCCATAGCCGAAGCTCACGCGACGGCATTCGACAAGGGCAACGGCTGAATCGGGCATCCGGGAAAGGCCGGAGCAAGCCGGCTGTCATTGGAAAGGCTGAAATGATACGGGGCTTTTCGGGCGCCCGCGGGACGCCTCAGCGGGGCAGGTCCGAGAACCCCATCAGGAATTCATCCACAGCCCGGGCTGCCTGCCGCCCCTCCCGAATGGCCCACACCACCAGGCTCTGGCCACGCCGGATGTCGCCGGCCGCGAATACCTTGGCCACGTTGGTTGCGTAGCCGCCGACGAATTCCGTGCTCGCCTTGGCGTTGCCCCGATTGTCCTTTTCGACGCCGAACCCCTCCAGCACAGTGGCGACCGGGCTGACAAACCCCATGGCGAGCAACACGAGGTCCGCCTGCAGCAACTGTTCGCTGCCTGGCACTTCGACCATCTTGCCGCCCTTCCACTCGACCCGGACCGTCTTCAGCCCGGTCAGCGTGCCGTCCTTCCCGGTGAACTGCTTGGTGGCGATGGCGAACTCGCGTTCGCACCCCTCTTCATGGCTGGAGCTGGTACGCAGCTTGGAAGGCCAGTAGGGCCAGGTCAGCGGCTTGTTTTCTTCTTCGGGCGGCTGCGGCATCAACTCGAACTGCGTGACGCTCGCCGCACCATGGCGATTGCTGGTGCCGACGCAGTCGGAGCCGGTATCGCCGCCGCCGATGACGATCACGTGTTTGCCCGCCGCATGCAGCTGGCCCTTGACCTTGTCGCCCGCATTGACCTTGTTCTGCTGCGGCAGAAACTCCATCGCGAAATGGACGCCTGCCAGTTCCCGGCCAGGCACGGGCAGGTCGCGCGACTGCTCGGATCCGCCGGTCAGAACAACCGCGTCGAACTGGTTGTAAAGATCCTCGGGGGCAATTGTTTCCCTGGCCCAGTTGGTCACCCTGGAACCTTGAGGCAATTCGCCGACCATGACCCCGGTGCGGAAACTGACGCCCTCCGCCCTCATTTGCTCAACCCGGCGATCGATGTGCCTTTTCTCCATCTTGAAATCAGGAATGCCGTAACGCAGAAGGCCGCCAATGCGGTCATTCTTCTCGAACAGGGTCACGGCATGGCCGGCGCGGGCAAGTTGCTGCGCAGCCGCCATGCCTGCCGGTCCGGAGCCGACCACGGCCACGGTCTTGCCGGTCCGCACTCGCGGCAGCCGCGGCTGCACCCAGCCGTTGTCCCAGGCCCGGTCGATGATCGCGTGCTCGATCGACTTGATGCCGACCGGTTCGTCGTTGAAATTCAGCGTGCACGCGGCTTCGCATGGCGCAGGGCAGATGCGGCCGGTGAACTCGGGAAAGTTGTTGGTCGAGTCCAGCACGACCCAGGCGCTCTTCCAGTCCTGTCGATACACCAGGTCGTTGAAATCGGGAATGATGTTGTTGACCGGGCATCCGCTGTTGCAGAAGGGAATCCCGCAGTCCATGCAACGCGCGCCCTGCACCTGAACCTGCGCATCGTCGAGCGCAACCACGAATTCCTTGTAATTCTTCAGGCGCTCGCCGACCGGGCGGTAACCCTCTTCGAGGCGCCCGTATTCCATGAAGCCTGTGATTTTTCCCATGATTCTTCCTGGCCTCAGGCGGCTGCGACCGCGTCATGCTGGAGGGCCACGTGCGCGTTGGTTCCGGCACTTGCCGCTTCGACGTCGCGTTCGTGCATTTCAGCCAGGGCGCGCTGGTACTCGTTCGGGAAGACCTTGACGAATTTCAGGCGTGACGTGGCCCAGTGGTCCAGCAATTCGCGGGCGCGGCGGCTGCCGGTCCAGCGATTGTGGTCTTCCAGCAGCTTTCGCAGCAGCGTCTCGTCGGCCTGGTCCTGGTGCAGCCGCGTCTTCGACCCGGCATGCTGTTCGGCGGCGGTGGCCACTTTTTCCAGCGTCACCATGGAGGTGTTGCAGCGACCGGCGAACATCCCGTCTTCGTCATACACATAGGCAATGCCGCCCGACATGCCGGCCGCGAAGTTGCGTCCGGTCTTGCCCAGCACCAGCACGGTTCCGCCGGTCATGTACTCGCAGCCGTGGTCGCCTGTTCCCTCGACCACCGCGGTGGCGCCCGAAAGGCGAACCGCGAAACGCTCGCCTGCGACGCCGCTGAAAAACGCCTCGCCGGTGGTCGCGCCGTACAGGGCGGTGTTGCCGATGATGATGTTGTCGACAGCGGCACCCCGGAAGTCGATGCTCGGACGGACCACGATCCGCCCGCCGGAGAGGCCCTTGCCGGTGTAGTCATTGGCGTCCCCGATCAGGTAGAGCGTGATGCCCCTGGCCAGGAACGCGCCGAACGATTGACCGCCGGTGCCTTCGAGCTGGATGCGGATGGTGTCGTCCGGCAAACCTTCCGGATGCACCTTGGTCAGGGCCCCCGAAAGCATTGCGCCGACGGTCCGGTTCACGTTGCGGACGACTTCCATGAACTGGACGCGCTCGCCCTTGTCGATGGCGGGACGGGACTTCTCGATCAGCAACCGATCCATGCTGCGGGACAGGCCGTGATCCTGCTGTTCGACGTGAAAACGCGAGACCTCCGGCGGCACGTTCGGAAGCGCGAACAGACGGCTGAAGTCGAGCCCCCGCGCCTTCCAGTGCTCGATGCCTTTTTTGGTGTCGAGCAGGTCCGCGCGTCCGATCAGATCGTCGAACTTGCGCATTCCCAGCTGCGCCATGATCTGGCGCACCTCCTCGGCCACGAAGAAGAAGTAGTTGACGACATGCTCTGGCCGGCCGGAGAACTTCTTGCGCAGCACCGGGTCCTGGGTGGCGACGCCCACCGGGCAGGTGTTCAAGTGGCACTTGCGCATCATCATGCAGCCCTCGACCACCAGGGGCGCGGTGGCGAAGCCGAATTCATCGGCGCCCAGCAATGCGCCGATTGCGACGTCGCGCCCCGTTTTCATCTGTCCGTCGGCCTGCACACGAATACGGCCACGCAAACGGTTCAGCACCAGCGTCTGCTGGGTCTCAGCCAGACCGATCTCCCAGGGGCTGCCGGCGTGCTTGATCGACGACCATGGCGACGCGCCGGTGCCACCGTCGTGCCCCGCGATGACAACGTGGTCGCTCTTGCACTTGGCGACGCCCGCGGCAATGGTGCCGACGCCGACTTCCGACACCAGCTTGACGCTGACCGACGCGTGCGGCGCGACGTTCTTCAGGTCGTGGATCAGCTGCGCCAAATCTTCGATCGAGTAGATGTCGTGGTGCGGCGGCGGCGAGATCAGCCCGACACCCGGGACCGAGTAACGCAACTTGCCGATGTACTTGGAGACCTTGCCGCCCGGTAGCTGGCCGCCTTCACCGGGCTTGGCGCCCTGCGCCATCTTGATCTGGATCTGGTCAGCCGACGTCAGGTATTCGGCGGTCACACCGAAGCGGCCGGACGCCACCTGCTTGATCTTCGAGCGCAACGAATCTCCAGCGTTGAGCGCGTAGTCGGCCTCGATCACGTCCTTTCCGATGATCTCGCCGACGGTCTGGCCCTGCCTGATCGGAATGCCCCTGAGCTCCTGGCGGTAGCGGGCCGGATCTTCGCCGCCCTCACCGGTGTTGCTCTTGCCACCGATCCGGTTCATCGCCACCGCCAGCGTAGCGTGGGCTTCGGTTGAAATGGAGCCGAGCGACATGGCGCCGGTCGCGAAGCGCTTGACGATGTCAGCCGCAGGCTCAACCTCGTCCACCGGAATCGCCCTGGACGGATCGATCCTGAATTCGAACAGGCCGCGTAGCGTCATGTGCCGGCGGCTCTGGTCGTTGATCAGCTGCGCGTACTCCTTGTAGGTGTTCCAGTTGTTGGCACGCGAGCTGTGCTGCAGCTTGGCGATCGCGTCCGGCGTCCACATGTGCTCTTCGCCGCGGGCCCGCCATGCATATTCGCCGCCAGCGTCGAGCATGACGGCGAGGACGGGGTCGTCGCCGAAAGCGGCCTTGTGCATCCTGATCGCTTCCTGCGCGATCTCGAAGACGCCAATGCCTTCGACCCGGCTGGCGGTACCGGTGAAGTACTTCTCGATCGTTTCGCTATTCAGGCCGATCGCCTCGAACAACTGGGCACCGCAATAGCTCATGTACGTGGACACACCCATCTTGGACATGATCTTGGACAGGCCCTTGCCGATCGCCTTGACGTAGTTGTAGATCGCCTTGTCCGGGTTCAGGTCACCCGGCAGGTCCTTGTGGATGGCAACCAGCGTCTCCATGGCGAGATAGGGATGCACGGCCTCAGCGCCATATCCTGCCAGCACGCCGAAGTGGTGCACTTCACGGGCGGTGCCGGTTTCGACGACCAGGCCGGCCGTCGTGCGCAACCCCTCGCGCACGAGATGCTGGTGAATGGACGACAAGGCAAGCAACGCGGGAATCGCGACTTGCGCCGGTCCCACTGCGCGATCGCTGATGATGAGGATGTTCTTGCCGCTCTTGATCGCATCCACCGCTTCGGCATTCAGCGACGCCAGCTTGGCCTCCACGCCTTCATGGCCCCACGCCAGCGGATAGGTGATGTCCAGGGTGTAGCTGCGGAATTTGCCGTGGGTGTGCTTCTCGACATCGCGCAACTTGGCCATGTCGGCGAAGTCGAGGATCGGCTGGCTGACCTCCAGCCGCATCGGCGGGTTGACCTGGTTGATGTCGAGCAGGTTCGGCTTCGGGCCGATGAAGGAAACCAGCGACATCACGATCGCCTCGCGGATCGGATCGATCGGCGGATTCGTCACCTGCGCGAACAGCTGCTTGAAGTAGTTGTAGAGCGGCTTGTCCTTGTTGGAAAGCACGGCCAGCGGACTGTCGTTGCCCATCGAGCCGATGCCCTCCTCGCCAGCCTGCGCCATCGGCGACATCAGGAACTTGATGTCTTCCTGGGTGTAACCGAACGCCTGCTGCCGGTCCAGTAATTCGAGGTCGCTGGCCGGCACGCTGCCCGACGTGTCCGACAGGTCATCGAGTTTGATGCGAAGGTTTTCGATCCACTGCTTGTAAGGCTTGTTGTTGGCGAGATTGGCTTTCAGCTCCTCGTCGTCGATCATCCGGCCCTGTTCGAGATCGATCAGGAACATCTTGCCGGGCTGCAGTCGCCACTTGCGCACGATCTTGTTTTCCGGCACCGGCAGCACGCCCGATTCGGACGCCATGATCACGAGATCGTCGTCCGTGACGCAATAGCGGGAAGGTCGCAGGCCATTCCGGTCCAGGGTGGCGCCGATCTGCCGGCCGTCGGTGAAGACGATGGAGGCAGGACCGTCCCACGGCTCGAGCATCGCCGCGTGGTATTCGTAAAAGGCCCTGCGGCGCTCGTCCATCGTGGTGTGTTGCTCCCACGGTTCCGGGATCATCATCATCACGGCCTGGCTGATCGGATAGCCAGCCATCGTCAGCAGTTCCAGGCAATTGTCGAAGGTTGCCGTGTCCGACTGCCCGGGGAAACTGATCGGATAAAGTTTTTGCAGGTCGGCTCCGAGAACGGGCGACGACATCACGCCTTCGCGCGCCTTCATCCAGTTGTAGTTGCCCTTGACGGTATTGATTTCGCCGTTGTGTGCGACATAGCGGTACGGGTGGGCCAGCGGCCATTCCGGAAAGGTATTGGTGGAAAAACGCTGGTGGACCAGCGCCAGCGCGGAGACGCACCGCACATCCGTCAGGTCGAGGTAGTACGTGCCGACCTGATCCGCGAGCAACAGGCCTTTGTAGACCACGGTGCGGCTCGACATGCTGGGGACGTAATATTCCTTGCTGTGCTTCAGCCTAAGGCGCTGGATCGCCGCGCTGGCCGTCTTGCGAATCACATAGAGCTTGCGTTCGAGGGCATCCTGCACGATGACGTCGCTGCCACGGCCGATGAAGACCTGGCGCAGGATCGGTTCCTTCTTTTTGACTGCCGGAGACATCGGCATGTCCCGATTGACCGGAACGTCGCGCCAACCGAGCAGAACCTGTCCTTCGGTTTTGACGGCCCGTTCGAGTTCCTGTTCGCACGCGAGGCGCGAGGCGTGTTCTTTGGGCAGGAAGACCATGCCGACGCCATATTCGCCAGGTGGCGGCAACTCAATACCGAGCTTCGCAAACTCATCGCGGTAGAGCGCATCCGGCAGCTGGATCAAAATGCCGGCGCCGTCTCCCATCAGCTTGTCCGCGCCGACAGCGCCACGGTGGTCCAGGTTTTCCAGGATCTTCAAGCCCTGCTGAACGATCCCATGGCTTTTCAGCCCTTTGATGTGAGCGACGAAACCGACGCCGCACGCGTCATGTTCGTGCGCGCCGGAATACAGGCCATGTTCTTGCAGGTGGGAAATTTCGGCTGCCGTGGTCATGGCACCTCCAATGGGATCGCGGATTAACCAGCATACTGCAGTGCAACAAGAAGGCCAAATTTAAATCGGGGTCAGATTCTAATTACCATCAAAGCAGTCCGGTACGGACATATTTAGGGACAGATCAAATCGATCGATCTCGCACTGGTGGCCGGCCGCATTTAAGTTTCGCGACACGTCGCGCAGTCCGGCGCTGTAAGTCGGTTACAAAGTCTGGGGCTCCAAGCGGCCAGCCACTGTGCACCGACGCAGTAAGTGCTTGCTGCTGTTGCGCACTGAGTCCGCCAGCGACCAGTTCGGAATACGCGATCTCACGCGCAAAGGGGGTGTTACCCAGGTCCCAATAGAGCGGATGACTCGTGATCATGGGATCGGACCGATATCCAGCGTAGTGTCCGTGGCTCGACCATGGATAGTCGCGCGGGGTAGCCACCAACCCGGCACGGACTGGATTCAAGTCGATGTAAGCCATGCAAGCCAGAAAGTAGCGGTCGGCCTCGATCAACGTGGACCGGTACCGGCCCTCCCACAGCGTGCCCGACCTGCCCTGTTGCTGGTTGAAGCGGCGGACATAGCTTCGGCCCACTGCCTGCATCAACAGCGAAACGCCGTCGAGCGTCGTCGGGGTTGCAAGGAGGTGGAAGTGGTTTGTCATGAGCACGTAGCCGTGCAGAGACACTTCAAATCTACGGGCGTTCTGCGCCAGCAGCGACAACAGCAATTCGTAGTCGGCCTGGCCGGCAAAGATCGGCTGACGGTTGTTCCCGCGCTGAATGAGATGGTGCGGATAACCTGGAACCGTGAGACGCGGGAGGCGAGCCATCTTCCGATTTTAATTCGGATCTGACCCCAATTACGCCCCAATTACGCCAATTACGGCAACCCGGGGAAGCGCAGCGACTCCAATGATCCAAGCCCGAACTGCTGTAGCAATGCCCGAAGTCGTTCGGCGGGAGCGGCTTTCTTCGGCCCGGCGTGGCGCGCGAGAATCAACTCGTTCTTCAAGCTGTGCTCCCAGCCGACGAGTTCGGTGACCGTGACCTGGTATCCCATGGCCTCGAGATAAAGACATCGCAGCACATTGGTCAGCTGACTGCCCATTTCACGGGTGTGCAGCGGATGGCGCCAGAGCTCCGCAAGCGGGGTACGGGCCAGAGCCAGTGACTTGTTCTGGCGCAGGCAGGTCGCGAGTTCTGCCTGGCAGCACGGCACCAGCACCATGAACCGTGCGCCTTTGCGCAAGCCAAAGGCGATTGCATCGTCCGTGGCCGTGTCGCACGCGTGCAATGCAGTGACGACGTCGACCCGAGGCGGCAATAGAGCCTCCCCGGCCGCTTCAGCAGCACTAACGTTAAAAAAGGTCATCCTGTCGAAGCCAAGGCGCGAAGCAAGCTGCCTGGATCGATCGACCAGCTCGCTGCGTGTTTCGATACCGAAGATACGTCCGCCCGAACGGCTCTTGAAGAAAAGATCGTAGAGGATGAAGCCAAGATAGGACTTGCCTGCCCCGTGGTCAGCCAGCGTCGCATCGCGGTTTCCAGCAGCCTCCACGTCGAGGAGCAGCTTTTCGATGAACTGATAGAGGTGATAGACCTGCTTCAACTTGCGGCGCGAGTCCTGGTTGATGCGGCCGTCGCGGGTCAGGATATGCAGCTCCTTGAGCAATTCCACGGACTGGCCGGGACGCACATCCGGATCGAGCGCTGGCTCGAGTGACGAAGGTCCCGGTCCTGGCGCACCGCCTTTCATTGCGCGGGCCCCACGTCCAGCGCGGCCCACCCGGTCCGGCCAAGTTCGCGGAGCGCGGCCATGTTGGCGCCGTAGATCGACTCCGGATCTGGAAACGCCTCGACGGCCCGCGCGATGCTGGATTCGCGCAGGAGGTGGAAGGTCGGGTAGGGCGAGCGGTTGCTGAAGTTGGCCATGTCCCCTTCGCTCGCATCCGCAAAGCAGTAGTCGGGGTGAAAAGTGGCAAGCTGCACCTCCCCTGCATAGCCGCTTTTGCGGAGCAGTCGGTCGGCGCGACCGGCAACGTCCATGAATTCCAGAAAGTCGCGCAGGCAATTTGGGACCACCAACAGCGTAGTTTCGCGTTCGTTCGCATCGCACGCGACCAGCGCTTCGAGTTGCGAGCGAAGATCTTCCAGCACCTGCATCGACGAACCGGCGCAACTGATCGCGAAATGCACCAGGCCTCTGGCATGCACGGCTTTCGCAAAGGGGCAGAGGTTCAGGCCGATCACGGCCCGCTCCAGCCACGCCTGCGTGGTGGCGAGAACAGCCTGGTCCGGCACGGCCATGCTCAGGCGAAGCGGCTCGGCTGCCCGCATATCAGTTTTGCAAGTTCGTCCAGCACCGGCGTGAGAAGCTGCGCCGCCGGCCAAGTCGTGGTGGCGATGCCAAACCCGCTCAGGTTCGCAAGGCGAAAAGCCAGCACGGCGTTCTGATGGTCTGGCGTGATCCGGATGCTGCCCCGCGACTGCGTGGTGTGGTCAAGCCGTATCAGCTGCAGGGAATTTTTTATCGGGTCCCGCACTTCATGGCGCTCATGCTGCACCCATCCGGCTGCCATACGAGCCTCGATGCGTTGAAGGTCCGGCAGGAAGTTGGCGGAAACGCTGGCAGAAATCGGCCGCCCGGTGCGAGGCAGGATTTGCCAGCCAACCGAGATGTAGTCGAACACCTCGCGGTCGCGCAGCATCTTCATGCGCGAATCGATCTGAAAGCCGCTCAGCTTCATGACGGGCCAGGGTGTCTTGCCATCAAGGCTCAGGCGCGGGCCCTCCGGTTCAATGATGTTGAGATGGCGCACCATCTCTTCAAGGTAATACAGAATCGTGCGGCAAGTCTGCTCGGTCGCTAGCGTGCTTGCGTCGTGACTGGCTTGCTGCTCGACCTGCCGGCCGCTCACCGCCCTGGCCTGGAGTTTGAGGTCTTCCAGGAAACTCATTCACTTCTCCAGGTTCGGGGCTGCATGCCGGATTTTAGAGGCCAACCCTCCTTCTTCGCGCTGCAGCACGGCAGCCCGAAGGCGATGCCGGGCTCTGAACGTGAGCGTCGCCCCTGACAACGCGCACGCCCCGGTCACCAGCCATGTCCACTCCCAGCCGCCCGTCCGGTACGCAGCCCAGGCCACCATAGGGGGGCCGACGAACTGTCCCAAGCTGGACCACTGCTGCATCCAGCCGATCGTCGTCGAGACGGTTCCATCATCGGGGGCGACGCGCACCGCCAATGCGAACAGCGTCCCGGGAATCACTCCGCCAAGAGCGGAGAACATCAGCACGGCGCCGTAACGCAGGGCCGCAGCGCCCGCGGGAGCCAGTCCGGAGACAAGCGGCCCGAACGCCAGCCATGCGCCAAGACCCATTGCGGCGTAGCCCGCAAGGAGCAGACGGTCCGGGGCCACCCCGCGTTGAAGCAACCGCCCGGCGGCAACATTCCCGATGACGTTGACCGCGGCCGCGGATGCCGTGGCCAGCGCCGTCCAGCGAGCGGAGAGGCCGGCCTGCGAATAGATGGTCGGCAGAAAGCCGATCACGGCGAGCCACTGGGCCGAATAGACTGCGAAGCACAAGGCAACGATCCAGGGACCGCGCGACGCGAGAGTTTCGCGCAGGCGCACCGGCCAGTCCAGCCACACCGTCGCCCGTGGCTGCGAGCGCGTCTCCGCCGGTACGACGGCAGCCACGAGGATGGCGGTGGCAAAGGTGATCGCGGCCATGAGCTCCCACAGTCCGGCCCATCCGAGCCCCGCCATCACCGCCGGGCCGGCAAGGAGCGCCAGCGCCGTGCCGACGGGCATGAACGTGCTCCACACGCCCAGCGCCGCATTCAGCCGGGCAGGCGCAACCAGGCGTCGGATCAGGCCCGGCCCGGGCATGGTGACCAGCAAAAAGCCAAAGCCCTCCACCGCCCGCAAAAGCAGCAGGTCCGACGGCTGGCGAGCCAGACCGCCCAAGGCACTTGCAACAGCAAGGATGCCCAGGCCGCTCAGCATCGTCCGCCGCAGTCCGAAAGCATCGGCAACCAATCCAACCGCAACGCCAAGCGACATTCCGGCCAGCTGAACCAGCGACAGAAGAAAGCCGGCTTGCAACACACTGACGTCGAGAGCGTCACGCAATACGGGCAAGGCAGCGGGAAGCTTGCCGACGTGCAACGCGGCGCAAATACCGGCCACGATGACCACCAGTGCCGGCCGCAACGGCCTCGACCCGTTCATTCCAGCAGGCGCCGCCCGGTCAGGCGCTCGTGCTCGCGCCCGGCAAAGCGGTCGGTCATGCCGGCGATGTAGTCGGCAATGGCTCGCGGCATGTCCGGCCGAGACGCAAACCCGGCCTGCATTTGCGCCGGGTCTGCGCAGTAAGCGTCGAACAGCTCACGGACCACCACCTTGGCCTGCACCGTCATCTGGAGGACCTGTGGGTGGCGGTACAGATTGAGCAACAGGAAGCCCTTGAGCTGAGCCGAGCGCTCACGCATCCTGCCGCTGAACCGGACCAGCGGCGGCAGGCTGCGCACCTGCTCGACGGTCATCGGGCCCGCATCGCTGACGGCGCGCGCGGTCTGGGCGACCACGTCGTACACCTGCGCGCTGAGCATCCGCCGGATGGACTCGTACAGCAGCCGGCGTCCCTGCAAACGGGGATAGGCCGTCAGCGCATCACTCGCGTGCTGCTGGAACAGGTCCACCTGCTCGAGCTGCTCGAGCGAGATCAACCCGGAGCGCACGCCGTCGTCGATGTCATGCGCGTTATAGGCAATTTCATCGGCCACGTTGCACAACTGGGCTTCCAGGCTTGGCTGTGTCCGTTGCAGGAAGCGATGGCCGACGCCGCCCGGCTCACCGAGCTCAAGCCGCTGGGCGTTGGCTTGGGAACAATGCTTCAGGATTCCTTCGCGGGTTTCAAACGTGAGGTTCAGGCCGTCGAACGCCGGATAGCGCTCTTCTAGCCGGTCGACCACGCGCAGGCTTTGCAGGTTATGTTCGAAGCCGCCGTACGAGCGCATGCATTCGTCCAGCGCGTCCTGTCCCGCGTGGCCGAAGGGCGTGTGCCCTAAATCATGGGCCAGGGCCACGGCCTCGATCAGATCCTCATTCAGGCCCAGCGAGCGGCCGATCGATCGCCCGAGCTGGGCGACCTCCAGAGAGTGAGTCAGCCGCGTCCGGAACAGGTCTCCTTCATGGTTGAGGAACACCTGGGTCTTGTAGACCAAACGGCGGAAGGCCGTCGAATGGACGATCCGGTCACGATCCCGTTGGTATTCGGTGCGGGTCGGCGCCGGCTCCTCCTCGTGGCGGCGGCCCCGTGACCGGGCTGGGTCACACGCTTGCGGCGCCAGCGCCGTGGCCTGCGGTCGGCCGGCTAGCGGCAGCACTGCTCGATCACCTCGCGTACGAGGGCGTCAGGTGCATGGCGCACGGCCGCACGCCCCGGTCCATCGATGACAACGAACTTGATTTCACCCGCTTCAGCCTTCTTGTCATGGCGCATCAGGTCGAGGTAACGATCAGCTCCGAGTGGCGGACCCTTGACCGGCAGGCCTGCCTTGCGAATGAGCTGCGTCAGCCGCTCGACGAACGCGGCATCGATGCCGCCGAGGCGTTGCGACAGGTGGGCGGCCATCACCATGCCGCAGCCGACGCCCTCTCCATGCAGCCACTGTCCATAGCCCATTCCCGCCTCGATGGCGTGACCGAAGGTATGACCGAAATTGAGGATCGCACGCAATCCCTCGTCACGCTCGTCCTGCGCGACGACCCGGGCCTTGAGCTCGCAACTGCGGACCACTGCGTGCGCCAGCGCGGGGGCGTCGCGGGCCGCCAGCGCTTCGATATTGCGCTCGATCCATTCCAGGAACTCCATGTCCATGATGGGTCCGTACTTGATCACTTCCGCCAAGCCGGCGCCCAGCTCGCGTGCCGGTAGTGTCTGCAAGGTGTCGAGGTCGCAGATCACCTGCGTCGGCTGGTAGAACGCGCCGACCATGTTCTTGCCCAACGGATGGTTGATCGCCGTCTTGCCGCCGACCGACGAATCGACTTGCGCCAGCAACGTCGTAGGCACCTGGACGAAAGGCACGCCCCGCATATAACTGGCGGCGGCAAAGCCAGCCATGTCTCCGACCACGCCGCCGCCCAGAGCGAAAAGCACGGTCTTCCGGTCGCAACGCTGCTTCAGCAGTGCGTCGAATACCAGGTTCAGGGTCTGCCAGTCCTTGTGCTGTTCCCCGTCCGGAAGCAGCACGGTGTAAACCGTGCTGTATCGCTGGCGCAGGATGCGTTCCAGCCGCGAACCGTACAACGGCGCGACGGTGACGTTGCTGACGATCATGGCCGCCGAAGCCGCAGGCGTATCGGCCCAGACGGCGGCATCGTCGAGCAAGCCCGCCCCCACATCGATCGGGTAGCTGCGCTGGCCCAATTCGATGGTGAGGCGGCGGGACGCGGGGAGATCGGCGGCAGCGGGCATGGCACCCAGTTTACGGCTCTCGCGGCGGTCCGTTCGCCCGCGTCAGCTGCCGGAAACGAACCCCGACGCTTCGAGCTCCTTCAGGATGAGGTTCACCAAGCTGGGAACGGACGGCTTTCCGGTCTCGATCACGATGTGCGCCACCTCGCGATACAGCGGGTCGCGCTCGGCGTGAAGCATGTGCAGGCGCGCCAGCGGATCGTCGACCTGAAGCAGGGGCCTTTTGTCGTCGTGTCGCACGCGGCGAAAGACTTGTTCCGGCGTGGAGCGCAGGTAGATCACCCTGCCGCTCGAATGCAGCCGTTCACGGTTCGCCTGCCGCAGCACCGCCCCTCCGCCGGTGGCGAGCACGCCCTCCGGCAACTTCATCAGCTCTTCGATCGCGCTTTGCTCGACGTCGCGAAAGGCGGCCTCACCCTCGCGAGCGAAAAAGTCAGCGATCGAGCAGCCGATCTCCTGCTCGATCACATGATCCGAATCGCGGAAGGGCAGTGCCAGCCGCCGGGCGAGTTGCCGCCCGACGGTGGACTTGCCGGAACCGGGAAGCCCGACCAGCACCAGGCGCATCGGAGCGCCGCCTGGCTGCCGTATCAGTTCGCGGTCAAGCAGTTATTGACTCCGTAGGCGGGCGTGAGGAATGAACCGTTCGGGATGTCCGCCTGCAGGACGTCAGTCACGAACGGTCGCTCGGCCAAGCCTTGCGATCCCGCGACGTTGGCCGTGACCCGGACTTTATACGCAAGCCATCCTCCGTACCGCTGCGAATACTGGACCCTGATGATCAGGATGCCGTTCGAATTAGTGGTGGTGACCAGCGGATCGTCGTAGCTGATGATCATGTCGCTGCGGCGCGGCTGCAACGTGGCCTGGCCGTTAGCGTCAAGGCTGCCATCGCGGTTTTCGCCGAGGTCGGCCACGCCATTGCGATTGGTGTCCTCGTTCTGGCACCAGTAGAAGACGGTGCTACTGCCGGCAGCGGGAAGCGTCGCGTCCGCAGTTAGAGAAGTCGGCACAGTCGACAGGCTGGGGCCGCTCCACCGGGCGGATTTGCCGTAATGGGTGAGGTCCAGCGAAATGTCGACCGGGGCGTTGCCTACCGCCTTGCCGGCAGAATCGGCGACGGTGATTGCGAAACGCTTGATATAGGTTCCCGATACCGACTGGAGGACGTTGTCATCTCCAATGGATACTGCCAAGGCGGCGCCGGCCACGGTCAAAGTGGTGGCCACCGTCTGGGCGGGCGCGCACGGCTTCGGGGGAACCGGGTCCGTCGCCGAATAACACGCGCTGATCTGCACTCCATTGGTCGGACTGGAGTTCTGGCCGGCGATGTACTGCGCGCTCACTACACCTGAATTGTCGGTGATCAGGGTTTGCGTGCCGCTGGTGATCGAAGAGCCGATCGCTGCCAGCCCTGTCGTCAGGTCATCGAAGCGCACCCGGACATTGGTGACCGGATTGCCTGCGCTGTCCAGGAAAAGGAAGCGCAGGTTCGAGCGGTTCGCAGTCGAACCGATAGCGTTCACCGCCAGCACGTTCGGCGATGCAGCCAAAGAAGGGAATGCTCCGGCCGGGATCACCGCATTCGGTATGACACCGGCGGTGACGACCTGAATCTGCGTCGGCGCAGAGGTGACCCCGTTCCCCGCTGCGCTGATGGTGTAAGTACCCGTGCCGGCCGGAGCGGTGAAGGGCTGACTGGCTTGCCCGCTGAGATCGGTGACAAAGGTTTGACCGGCGATGCCCGGCACCGTGCCCGCCAAAGTGATCGTTGCTCCGGAAATGGGGTTAAGCGAAGAATCCTGCAAGACCGCCGAGATTGTTCCCGGCTGGCTGGGCGCCAGTGTGCTCGGCTGGGCCTGGATGGTCAATTTGCTTCCTATCACCTGAACAGACGTGCGACGGACGATCCCGTTGATGGTCACCGTCACCGTGATCGTCCGATTTGACTTGTCGGAGCCGATAAAAACGTTGCCAGTGTAGGTGCCCTGCGTATTGGTGGTCGTTCCACCACTCGGAATGAACACGCTGTTCTGGTCAGTGGTGACTGCCACGGTTGCACCCGAAACGACGTTCCGACTGACATCCAGCGCGATCACGGTCAATTGCGCCTTGTCGGTACCGCTATTGGTGATCGTTGGCTTGTCCATGAACAGAACCATGTCCGTCACCGGCACTACAACCGGCCCGGTCGGCGTGGTGGTTGTCCCCCCGCCTGGTGTCGTCGGGACGACGACAGGCGCCGGCGCCACGTCCAGCGTGATCTGCTTCACGACGCCGTTGACGGTCACCAAAAGGACGATGGTGCGGAACGTCTTGTCCGACCCGGCCGACACCGTACCGGTGAGGATACCGGCGGCGTTCGTCAAGTTGGAGGTACCGGTGGGGGTGTAAATCGCGTTCTGCCCGGCGGCAACGGCAACCGCCGCGCCTGCAACCACGTTGCGGTTGGCATCGACCGTCACCACGGTCAGCACGGCGGTATCCGTTCCCGTGTTGGTGATGGACGATTTGTCCGTCAGCAAGGCGAAGTCCGCCACCGATACCGGGGCAGGACCGGTCGTCGCGATATCCGCAACCTGCACCGTCATTTGCTTGGTGATGCCGTTTGCCGTCGCGGTGATGGTGATGAGTCGGTTGGTACGATCGGAACCGATCGTCAACGTGCCGGAATAGGTTCCTGTGGCATCGGTGGCCGTGCCGCCCGGTGCGAAAATGCTGTTCTTGTCGGTGGACACACCCACGGTCGCGCCAGAAAGAGCGTTACGGTTGGCGTCCACGGCAATGACGGTCACTGTCACCTTGTCAGCCCCGGAGTTGGCGATGGACGTCTTGTCCGTGTAGATTGCCATATCGGCGACGAGCGTGGTCGGCCCTGGGGCTGGTGTCGCTACCGAGCCCGTGCCCGTGAAGATCGCGCCTGGGCTGCCTCCGCCCCCGCCGCAAGAGGCGAGCATTGCGGCGATGAACAATGCCGCCAACAATTTAAAAAAGCGAGTCATGAAACTTCCTTTGTCCAACGTCTTTAAGGTCCGGGGAACAGGCTCAGCGGGCGCCGGCGCGGTCCGCAATCATTTTTGGGGTGATGAACACAAGCATTTCCTGTTTGTTTGAAGTGCGCTGCCTGGTCTTGAACAAGTTCCCGACGGCCGGCAGATCTCCCAGGAAAGGCACCTTCGCTTCGTTTTCGCTTTCCGTCAGTTCGAAGATGCCGCCGATCACCACTGTCCCGCCGTTCTCCACCAGCACCTGCGTCTTGATGTGCTTCGTATTGATCGCGATACCTGCCGCCGTTGTTTCACCGCGGCTGTCCTTGCTGATGTCCAGGTCCAGGATGATGTTGCCTTCGGGCGTGATCTGCGGCGTGACTTCCAGGCGCAAGGTGGCGCGGCGGAATGCAACGGAAGTCGCTCCGCTGGACGTTGCCTGCTGGTACGGGAATTCCGTGCCTTGCTCGATCAACGCCTTGGTCTGGTCCGCCGTCACGATTCGGGGGCTCGACACCAGTCGGCCCTTGCCGTCGGCTTCGAGGGCCGAGAGCTCGAGGTTCAGGAAGCGGTTGGCCGCCGCGCTGAACAGGGAGATGGCGAAGCTGGAAGGCGTGAATCCGCCTTGTCCGACTGCCGGCAGGTTCACAAAACTAGTGTTGATCGTGTCCAGTTTCGTCGAGCTCTCTCCGGTCGTTCCGGATACGGCGTTGTATGTGCCGCCGATGGCGACCCGGCTGGCGCCACTCACCGAGTAACCGGGGTCGCCGCCACGGATACCGCGCAGATCGCTCCCGCCGAGACGTACTCCGAGCGACTTGCCGAACGTGTCGGACGCTTCGACGATGCGCGCCTCGATCAGCACCTGGCGCACCGCGATGTCGAGCTTTCCGATCAGCTGCTGCACCTGCTCCAGTTTTCCCGGAATGTCGGTCACAAAAAGCTGATTGGTGCGCGGTTCGGCGATGACGCTGCCCCGGATGCTCAAGATCCTTGCGGCACCGACGCCGGTTGTCAGTTGCGCGGCAATTTCCGCGGCTTTGGTGTAGTTCAGCTGGAATGACTGGGTCCGCAGCGGCTCCAGATTCTGGATGGCAGCACGAGACTCCAGGTCCAGCTTTTCCTTGGCTGCCAGCTCATCCCTTGGAGCGATCAGCAGTACATTGCCCGTTTTGCGCATGCCGAGGCCCTTGGCCTGCATGATGATGTCGAGCGCCTGGTCCCACGGAACATCTTTCAGCCGCAGCGTCACGGCGCCGGTCACCGAGTCGGACGTCACGATGTTGAAATTCGTGAAGTCGGCAATGACTTGCAGCAAAGAACGCACTTCGATGTTCTGGAAATTCAGCGAAAGCTTTTCGCCGCTGTAGCCCGGCCCCTGCGTCAGCTTGCTCGGGTCCACCTTCTGCTGCCGCACTTCGACCACGAACTGGTTGTCACTCTGGTAAGCGCTGTGCTCCCACGCGCCCCTGGGCTCGATCACGACGCGAACGCGGTCGCCGGTCTGGAAGGTCGTGATGGTCTGGACCGGAGTGCCGAAGTCGGACACATCGAGGCGACGGCGCAGGCCTTCGGGAAGGGTGGATTTCAGGAATTCGACCACCAGCGTCTGGCCCTGCTGGCGGATATCGACGCCGACCTGGTTGTTGGGCAGGTCGACGACGACCCGGCCGGAGCTGTCCGGACCGCGGCGAAAATCGAGGTCGCGCAGCGGCTGGGTGTCGCGGTTGCGGCTTTCGGCAAAGGCCGGGGTGCCGCTCGGCGCGGGTGTCGCGGCGGAGGTCGAATCGAGGGAGATCAGCAGCGACTTGCCGGACAATTCTGCCTTGTACGAGGCCGGGGACTTGAGGTTCAGGACCAGCCGGGTCCGCTCCCCGGCCTGCACCACGTTCACCGACCGGACGTTGCCCTGGTTGATTTCAACGGTGGACCGGCCCAATCCGTTGGACGCCCCTGGGACGTCCAGGGCAATCCGCGCCGGGGCCTGGATTGCAAAGCCGGCAGGAACAGCGTCCAGCGGCTGGGAGAAATCAACCCGGACGACCTCGACGCCACCCTGGATCGAGCTCGATACGGCTTCCACCACCGTCTGAGCCTGCGCTGCGAGCGACAGGCCCGCAAACAGGAAACCCGCGCACACGCGCCACGTTCGGCGCAAGCTTGTCCAGTGAGTTTTTTTCATTTTGATCTCTCTTGCAGTTGCAATGTGGCAGTTCGCTCGATCCACTCCCCGCCGGCGTCCTGCACGATCTCGCGCAGCGACAGATCGGTTTCGCCGACCTTCGTGATACGGCCGTAGTTTTGTCCCAGGTAATTTCCAGGGTGGACTTGATACAGCAGGGCGTCGATCTTGATCAGAGCCACTGGCTGGCCCAGTTTCACCAGGCTGCCGACCATCACCATTGCGTCCAGCGGGAAACTTTCGAGCGGCTCCTTGCGCCGCGCAAGTTCCGGCGCGACCAGGCCGGCGTTGGCGCTGACCTGCGCCGAATCGCGCTTGAGGGCCTGCGTCAGTTTCTGGTTGCTGAAGGGATCGGTCGCGGCTTCCTGGGTGTACGCCTGCGGCGCGAACTTCTTGGGTGCCGGGATTGGCTGCACGTTGGGGCGGGTCTGTGCCCGCTGCTCGGTCATCCACTTCTGCAATTCATCCTGGTCGGAGGAGCCGCATCCACCAAGCACGGCGATCAGTGCGAGCCAAGGCAAGGCGCGTGAAAAGTTCATTTCTTCTTCACTCCCGGGGCGGCTGCCTTGCGCTGCGCCGCGACCTCATCGCCGTCGAGGTAGCGGAAGGTCTTGGCTGTCGCTTCCATCTGCAGCGTTCCGTCCTTGGTCGGGACGATGCTGAGGTTGTTCAGCGTGACGATGCGGGAAAGGTTGGCAATGTCCGAAGCAAAAGACCCGACGTCGTGATACCGCCCGGCCACGCGCAGGGCGATCGGCAGTTCGGCGTAGTACTCCTTGGCGCTGACCTGCCCCGGGCGGAACAGCTCGAAGCGAAGACTGCGCCCCAGGCCGGCCTGGTTGATGTCCGACAGCAGCGCATCCATCTCCGCCTTGCTGGGGAGCTGCTTTTCCAGCTGCGTCACATATTGCTGGACCTGTTCGCGCTGCTTCCTGAGCGCGTCGAGGTTCACCGCCTGGACCAGCTTGGACTTGAAGTCGTTTCTGAGCACCACTTCCTTGGCGCGCTCGGCATCGAGTTCCGCATCCGAGCTGTTCAACCAGGCGAACCACAACGCGGTCACGATGCCCGCCATCAGCACGAAGCACAGGGCGGCGCGCGGAAGGACGGGCCAGGACGAAGGATCGTTCGGGTTCAGTCCCCGGAATTGCGCCTGCAGCGACTGCCGCATTGCCTCGAGGTCGAATTTGGAAGGTGACTTGCTTGCCATGATCAGCTTTTCCCCGGCGCCGACGCTGCGCTTGCGGCCGCGGCCTTTTGAGCTTCGCTGCTGCGCAGCAATTTGACCTTCATCTGGAAGTTGGCCACTCGCCGCTGCTCCTTGCCAAGGGGCACGGTCGACGCGACGATCTCCACCAGTTCGGGCTTCGTCAGCCAGGCACTGTTGTTGCCCAGGTTGCGCAGAAGCTCGGACACACGCTCGTTCGACTGGGCGACCCCAAGGATCGACACGACCTGGTTTTCCTGCTTCACATTGGTGACGAAGACACCGTCGGGAAGCTGGCGCACCAGTTCGTTGAGCAGGTGCACCGGCATGTTGCGGTCAGCCTGCAGGTCCTCCACCGCCTGCTGGCGGGCCCGCAATGCCGCGATCTCTTCCTGCAGCGTGGCGATGTCCTTGATCTGCCCCTCGAGCCGCTTGATCTCGGTCTGGAGCACCAGGTTCTGGCCCTGCTGGTTCGAGATCTGGGCGGCGTACCAGAGGAAGATGATGCCGGCAATGACGCCACCCATCACGGCTGACGCCCCGAGGGTTGCATAGAAGGCGTCGCGCCTGCGCTTTCGGGCTGCCTCGCGGTGAGGCAGCAGGTTGATCAGGATCACTGCAGGAACCTCCGCATGGCCAGGCCGCATGAGGTGAGGTAGGAAGGTGCTTCGCGTCGCATCTTCTTTTCGCGCACGCCATCTCCGATGTGCATGCCCTCGAACGGATCGGCAAGCATGCAGGGGAAAGAGGTCTGGGCCGTCACGGTTTCGGCCAGGCCCGGAAGCGCGGACGAGCCTCCGGCCAGCATCACATAGTCAACCCGGTTGTGCGGCGTGCTCGTAAAGAAGAACTGCATCGCGCGGGCGATTTCCTGCGACATGCTCTCCACGAACGGCTTCAACACGCCGGCGTCGTAATCCTCGGGCAGATCGCCGTTGCGCTTCTTGGTCTCGGCTTCTTCCGACGAGAAGCCGTATTGGCGGACGATGAGCTGCGTCAGCTGGGCGCCGCCAAATGCCTGGTCCCGGTCGTACAAGACCTCGTCGTTGCGGATGACCTGCATGCTGGTGGTGAACGCGCCGACCTCGAACAGGGCCACCATCGTGTCCACACCCTTGTTCGGCAACGCTTCGATCAGGCGACCTGCCGCCAGCCTCGAGGAATACGACTCGACGTCGATGATGACGGGCTTCAGGCCCGCGGCCTCGGCCAGGCCTTGCCGGTCCTGGACTTTCTCGCGGCGCGATGCGGCGATCAGTACCTCGACGTCGCCCGACGAAGTGGGACTCGGGCCGATGACGCAGAAGTCAAGACTGACCTCGTCCAGCGAGAAGGGGATGTACTGGTTGGCCTCGGTTTCGACCTGGACCTCCAGGTCCTGCTCGCTCATGCCGCCAGGAAGGATGATCTTTTTGGTGATGACCGCGGACGGCGGAAGCGCCATCGCCACGTTCCGGGTGCGGGTGCCGCTTTTCTTGACGACACGGCGCATCGCGTCCGCCACCTCGTCGAATTTTTCGACGTTGCCGTCGGTGATCCAGCCCCGTTCGAGGGGCTCGATCGCGCAGCGCTCCAGAACCAGATTGCCTTCCTTGTCCCGGCTCAGCTCAACCAGCTTCACGCTGGAGGAACTGATGTCCAAACCCAGCAAAGGTGCCGGCTGGCGATTAAACAATGACCCCAGTGCGCTCACTACAGTCTCCTGATACGCCGGATTTCACGGTGTAACAAAGTTAAGAAATCACTTCAATGCTAGCAGCAACATCCTTGTCTCTCAAAGGAATTTTCCGTTTACACCCCTACCAATCGTTGCCAAAAACCGACGACGCCAAACTGCAACGTCGATTGAACGCGTACGCTCAAAAGGCAGTAGCCGCGCCTGCAAAATTGCAATCTGCGCTGCGCTCCAGCCCCAGCGGATTTTTATAATGGCGAGGCCTTTACCTGGACACCTATGCCCTCTGATCCCTTAGCTGCCCCCGAAACCTCCGCGTCCTCTCCCAGGCCCATCCGCCGCAGCGGCCTGATGCGCGCGCTGCTCTGGGCAGGCGGGGTTTTGCTGGCAGGTATCGCCTGTGTTGTGATCATCGTAGGGGTAGCTCTCGCGGTTGCCTACCCCAACCTGCCGGATATCTCCGATTTGTCGGATTACCGTCCAAAATTACCGCTCCGAATCTATTCGGCGGATGGACTTCTGATGGGAGAGTTCGGCGAAGAGCGCCGCAACCTCACTCCGATCCGCGATATCCCGAAAGTGATGGTCAACGCCGTCCTCGCCATCGAGGATGCCCGCTTTTATTCGCATGGCGGCGTCGATTACAGGGGGCTGGCTCGTGCCGCCGTGGCCAACATGGGCCGCGTGAAGAGCCAGGGAGCCTCGACCATCACCATGCAGGTCGCCCGCAACGTCTACCTGTCGTCCGAGAAGACCTTCACACGCAAGCTGTATGAGGTGCTGCTCACGTTCAAGCTTGAACACATGCTCTCTAAGGACCAGATCCTGGAGATCTACATGAACCAGATCTTTCTGGGAAACCGGGCGTATGGCTTCGCAGCGGCCTCGGACGCGTACTTCGGCAAACCAATGAAGGACCTCACCATCGCCGAGGCCGCGATGCTGGCTGGATTGCCGAAGGCGCCGTCTGCGTACAACCCCATCAGCAACCCGAGCAGGGCACGGGCGCGCCAGCAGTACATCATCGAACGGATGCAGGAAAACGGGTTCATCACCGCTGAGGAGGCAGTAGCGGCCAAAAAGCAGGAGCTGCAGGTCCGCAGCGGGGGCGACAACACCAAGGTGCACGCCGAATACATCGCAGAAACGGTGCGCCAGCTGGTCTACGCACAGTACGGGGACGAATCCTACACGCGGGGCCTGAATGTGTTCACCACTGTCAAGGCCGACCAGCAGGACGCTGCGTACCGCAGCCTGCGAAAAGGCATCATGGATTACGAACGGCGCCAGATTTACCGCGGACCGGAAGAATTCGTCGAACTGCCTGTGGATGCGAAAGCAGCCGGCGAAGCCGTCGACGATGCCCTGGCCGAACATCCCGACAACGGCGATGTGCTGGCAGCGGTTGTGCTCGAGGCCCACCCGAAAAAGATCGTTGCGGTGCGGCAGACCGGGGAGCACATCGAGATCGTCGGTGAGGGGCTGCGGCCCGCCCAGTCAGGCCTGTCCGACAAGGCGCCTCCCAAGATCAAGATCCGGCGCGGCGCTGTCATCCGTATCGCAAAGACGCCGAAGAACAGCTGGGAAATCACCCAGCTGCCCGAGGTGGAAGGGGCTTTTGTCGCCCTCGATCCGCGCGACGGAGCCATCCACGCGCTGGTCGGCGGCTTCGATTTCAACAAGAACAAGTTCAACCACGTGACACAGGCCTGGCGCCAGCCGGGCTCCGGCTTCAAGCCTTTCATCTATTCGGCGGCGCTCGAAAAGGGCTTCACGCCGTCGACGGTGGTGAATGACGCTCCGCTCTTTTTCGATGCGGGTGTCACCGGCGGGCAACCCTGGGAGCCCAAGAACTACGACGGCAAGTTCGAAGGGCTGATGCCATTGCACATGGCGCTGGCGAAATCCAAGAACATGGTGTCGATCCGGATCCTGCAAGCCGTGGGCGCGCAGAACGCACAGGACTGGATCACCCGCTTCGGGTTCGACGCCGAGAAGCACCCGCCTTATCTCACCATGGCCCTCGGGGCCGGATCGGTGACGCCGATGCAGATGGCAATGGGCTATTCGGTCTTTGCCAACGGGGGCTACCGGATCAACCCATGGCTGATCACGAAGATCACCGACCAGAAAGGCAAGACCCTGGTCGAGAGCCAGCCGCCGCTGCCGAACGAATCGGTCCGGGCGATCGACGCGCGCAACGCTTTCATCATGGAACGCCTGCTGCAGGAAGTCGCCCGCGTCGGTACCGCGGCGCGGGCCCAGCGCGATCTCAAGCGGCCCGACCTGTACGGCAAGACGGGAACGACCAATGACTCGATCGACACCTGGTTCAACGGCTTTCACCAGACCCTGGTGGCGATCGTCTGGATGGGGTACGACACCCCACGCTCGCTTGGAGACCGGGAAACCGGCGGCGGACTGAGCTTGCCGGTGTGGATCAATTTCATGGAGACCGCGCTGAAAGGCATACCCGTCATGGAACCGGCAGCGCCGCAAGGCGTCGTGAACGTGGGCGGCGAGTGGTACTACGAGGAATATGCCCGCGGCGGTGGCATCGGCAGCCTCGGAGTGAGCGCCAGCCCGGCTGCGGGAGCGATGGGACCGCCGGAGGACAAGAGCCTCATGAACTCGGATGGCATGCCACCGGGTCGCCAGCTCCTGCCCCCGACCGACGAGCGCAAGAGCATCCTGGACCTGTTCCGGAACTAGGTTTTTTCAGCCTTCGAAGCGCAGCGGCCGGCCGGCCTGTTCGCTTGCGTAACGAGCCAGGTGGGCGAAAAACTCGCCTTGACCCTTGGTGTCGGTCCAGCGCTCGCCGTCGAACCGGTAGTGAAAGCCACCCGCCCGTGCCGCCAACCAGACTTCCTGCAGCGGCTTTTGCAGGTTGACGATGATCTGCGAGCCGTTGCCGAAGGTCATCGTGACCATGCCACCGACCCGCTGGTTGTCGACATCGGCGTCCGATTCGTCATTGATGCGGTCGCAGCTCGACTCGATCCGGGCCAGCAATGCCTCCGCACGATCCATGTAATCCGGGTCGGTCATTACAATTTCGCCATGTTCAACATTTGCCGGATTCTAATCAGCAACCGCCACCGGCGACTGGCGGTCGCGACCGCCGGGTTGATGCTGCTAGCGGCCTGCGGCCAGAAAGGCGCGCTGTTCCTGCCGACCGAGCCGGCAGCCCAGGGCCGCGCGACACTGCCGCAAACACTGCGCCCGGTGATGGTGAGTCCGCCTTCCGCTCCTCCCGCAACCGGGACGGCATCCCCGATTCCCATGGCTCCATGACGTCTTCCCTGCTCCCGGGACAGCCGCACTTCGACCTGCGGCACGGCGAATGGTGCGTTGAGGGCGTCTCATTGGCTGCGCTCGCGCGCGAGCATGGCACGCCTCTGTTCGTCTACTCGAAGAGCGCCATGCTGCAAGCGCTGGCGGCCTATCAGCGCGGTTTCGCCGGACGCAAGGCCAGCATCTGTTACGCGATGAAGGCGAATTCGGCACTGGGCGTACTGCAGGTGTTCTCGCGTGCGGGCTGCGGCTTTGACATCGTCTCGGGCGGAGAGCTCGAGCGTGCGCTGTCAGTGGGAGCGGCCGCTGGCAACATCATTTTTTCCGGTGTCGGCAAGACCCGCGCCGAGATGCAGAGAGCCTTGGCCGTCGGAATCGGCTGCTTCAATGTGGAAAGCGAAGCCGAACTGGAGGTCCTCAGCGCGGTCGCCGTGGCGGCAGGCAAAGTAGCTCCGGTGAGCATCCGGGTGAACCCGGATGTGGACCCCAAGACCCATCCCTACATTTCGACCGGGCTGAAAGACAGCAAGTTCGGCGTTGCGCATGACGCAGCGCTGCCGGCATACCGCCGGGCGGCCTCACTTCCGGGGCTGCGTGTGGTCGGCATCGACTGTCACCTCGGGTCCCAGATCACTGCGTCGGAGCCCTATCTCGAAGCGATGGACCGCGTGCTCGACCTCGTTGGGGCGATCGAGGCCGCAGGCATTCCCCTTGCCCACATCGACTTTGGCGGGGGTCTGGGCATCAACTACAACGACGAGATGCCACCCAGTGCCGATTCGCTCTGGGCTGAATTGTTCGCAAGAATCGATTCGCGCGGCTATGGCGACCGGCATTTCATGATCGAACCGGGACGCTCGCTCGTCGGCAACGCGGGGGTCTGCCTGGCAGAAGTGCTGTACCTGAAGCCGGGGGAGCAGAAGAATTTCTGCGTCATCGACGCAGCAATGAACGACCTTCCGCGCCCCGCGATGTACCAGGCATTTCACACCATCGTGCCGGTGCGGGACAGTGGCGAACCGGCAGTGCGCTATGACGTCGTCGGTCCGGTATGCGAAAGCGGCGACTGGATCGGGCACGACCGCACGCTCGCGGTCCGGCCGGGCGACCTGCTGGCAATCCTGTCTGCGGGCGCTTACTGCATGAGCATGGCGAGCAACTACAACACCCGCGGGAGGGCCGCCGAGGTGCTGGTGGACGGCAACCAGGTCCACGTGATCCGTCAGCGCGAATCCGCGGCGGACCAGATGCGCGCGGAGCGGCTCGTTCCCTGAGTCTTACTGACGCGAGAGCGTGCGGTTGCCGCGTGGGCCCGGTGCCGGCCTTCTTTTTTTCCAATGCTGCACCACGCGCCACCCCAGCAGCAGGCCGACGATCACTGCGTAGACCGCAACTTCGGCAAAGTTGTTCTTGCCCGCCCGCATCCAGAAAAAGTGCAGCAGCGCCAGTGCCGCAACGACGTAGACCAGCTTGTGCAGCACCTGCCAGCGACGCGCGCCCACTGCCTTGACCACGCGGTTGAACGACGTCGCTGCCAACGGCGTCAGCAGCACGAAGGCCGCGAACCCGACCAGGATGAACGGCCGCTTGGCGATGTCCTTGCCTGTTTCGGCGACGTCGAAGCCCATGTCGAACCAGGCGTAGCTCAGGAAGTGCAGCACCACATAGAAATAGACGAACAGGCCGAGCATCCTGCGAAAACGCGCCAACGCCGGCGTGCCGGTCAGCACCCGTAGCGGCGTCACCGCGAGCGTGATGCAAAGAAAGCGCAAGGTCCAGTCGCCGGTGGCCCGGGACAGGTACTCGGCCGGATTGGCCCCGAGCTGGTTGGTTGAAGCGCCGTAGACCAGCCACGCGAATGGCAGCAACGCCAGCAGGAACAGGACGACCTTGGCAGCAGGATGCAAAAGCATCGCCGCCAGCCCTCGGCGCGACGCCAGAACCGTAGCCATCAGAAGTTCTTCTTCAGGTCCATGCCCGCGTAGAGCTGCCCCACCTGCGCCTCGTAGCCATTGAACGCCAGGGTCTTGCGCTTCTTCGTAAACAGGCCGTCCTCGCCGATGCGCCGCTCGGTAGACTGGCTCCAGCGCGGATGGTCGACGTCAGGATTGACGTTCGAATAGAAGCCGTACTCGTTGGCAGCCGCCTTGTTCCACGCGGTCTTCGGTTCCTTGTCGGTAAACCGGATCTTCACCAGCGACTTGGCGCTCTTGAATCCGTATTTCCACGGCACGACCAGCCGCACCGGCGCGCCGTTCTGGTTCGGCAGGACTTCGCCATACATGCCGAACGCCAGCAGCGTCAGCGGATTCATCGCCTCGTCCATGCGCAGTCCCTCGGCGTAGGGCCAATCGAGTACCCGCGAGCCTACGAACGGCATGGTCTTCGGATCCGCCAGGCTGATGAATTCCACGTACTTGGCGCCGGATTGGGGCTCGACCTTTTCGATCAGCTTGCTGAGCGGGTAGCCGATCCAGGGGATGACCATCGACCAGCCTTCGACGCAGCGCAGACGGTAAATCCGTTCTTCCTGGGCGCTGAGCTTCATCAGCTCATCCAGCGAATACTTCCCAGGCTTGCTGACCATGCCCTCGACATCGACCGTCCACGGCGTGGTTTTGAGCGTGCTCGCGTTTTTTGCAGGGTCCGACTTGTCGGTGCCGAACTCGTAGAAATTGTTGTAGCTGCTTGCGTCCTTGAACCCGGTCACCTTTTCGGAGCTGACCGCGCCCGGGGCCGAGGAGCGAACCGCTGCCAGCGAAGCGTGCTTGCCGGGTTTTTCCACCTGGGCCAGTGCATGACGGCCGGCCCACGTGGCGAGCGCCGCGCCGGCAACCCCGCCGGCCATCAGCCGCATCAGCTCGCGGCGGTCGCGATAGATGGCTCTGGACGTAATTTCACTTGATACAGGGTGGATGAACCCGTCGCGGTCGGTCTTGATCAGCATGGCTTGGTCCTCTAGCGCCCGGAACATCCGGCTTGACTGTGGATACGCGCCCCGCACCCGCAAGGATTCAAATCCTTACTCAGAGGGTGCCGTAGCTATGCAGCCCGGACAGGAACATGTTGACCCCGATGAACGCAAAGGTCGTCACTGCCAGCCCGGCCAGAGCCCACCAGGCGGAAACGGTCCCGCGCAGACCCTTCATCAGCCGCATGTGGAGCCACGCAGCGTAGTTGAGCCAGACGATCAATGCCCATGTTTCCTTGGGATCCCAGCTCCAGTAGCCGCCCCAGGCTTCCGCCGCCCACAGCGCGCCCAGCACGGTGGCGATCGTGAAGAAGGCGAAACCGACCGTGATGGACTTGTACATCACGTCGTCCAGCACCTCGAGCGGCGGCAGCTTGGCCGCAATGCGCCGGCGCCCAAACAGGATGCCGCCGACCACCAAAGCCGAGATGCCGAAATACACGGCCCAGTAACTGCTGCCGGTTTCGATTCCCTTGCGAAAGACCACCGGCTCGAAGCAAAGCACCACGCCGAGCAGCCACAGCGGCGCCAGCCTGTACCAGCGCGTCTCGCCGGCCTGCTGCTTGATCAGGTAGGCGAAGGCCACCATGGCCGACAGCGCGAAGGTTCCATAGCCGATGAAATTGGCCGGCACATGCAGCTTCATCCACCAGCTTTTGAGCGCGGGAACCAGTGGCTGGATTTCGTGCGCTTCGCGCACAACCGTGTACCACAGCAGGAAGCCCACGGCGGCGCTCACGACCAGCATCACGAAGGCCCCGAGCGCGCGGGTGCGGTACTGGTCTTCGAAATAGAGATAGAAGGTGGTGGTCAGCCAGCAGAACAACACGAATACTTCATACAGGTTGCTGACCGGGATGTGGCCGATGTCGGCGCCGAGCAGGTAGCTTTCGTACCAGCGCACCAGCGTGCCGATCAACGCCATGCCGACCGCGGCCCAGGCCAGGCGCGACCCGATCAGCGACATTGCGGCACCCTCCCCGCGCGACACGATGCCGATCCAGTAAAAAATGGTGCTCATGAACACCAGGACGCTCATCCACAGGATCGCGGACTGGCTGGAAAGGAAGTACTTCAGCCAAAAAACGCTGTCGGCGCGGGCCAGACTCCCCTGATAGGACACGATCCCCAGCAGCGCGAAGGCCACGACCACCAGCATCAAAACCCGCAGCGGCCGCCAGAACCATCCGATCCAGATCGCGGCCGGCACGGCCGCCACCAGGATGCCGCGCTCGTAGACGTCCATGTAGGCGCTGTAACGTGAGAAGCCGAACAGCCCGCCGGCCACAACCATGGCAGCGAACAGCCAGTCAAGCCAGTTGCGGCGCAGAAAAAAGCCTTCGTGGAGGTCCAGCGTGGTGGTGGCAGTGTTCATGGTGGCAGCCCTAACAGTTTGTGCTTGAGCACGGCGAACTCGCGGTCGGTGTCCATGGTCCTGCGGTTGGTCGAAAGGGCCAGCGTCGCGCGCGACGCGCCATCGTCCGGGGACAGCCAGACCCAGACCCGCCGCTCACGAACATACAGCATGGCGAATACACCCAGGATCAGCAAGGCGCAGCCGAGATAGACCACATTGCGCCCGGGGCTGCGCGTGACCTGGAAAACGCTGGCCTGAACCTGGGTGAAGTCTTTCAATTCGAATGCCACCGGGGCCGGATAAAGGTGAGCGTCGCTCAGCGCCAGCACGGCCTGGTTCATGAAGACCTGGGTCTTCTCGTTTGGCTCAAGCGGTTGCAAGCCGGCCTGTCCGCGTGTCATCTGCGCCAGCTCGAACAACGCCCCGCTCAGGATTCGCACCAGCACCTCGCCGGCTCGCGCCCGTTCGGCCTCGGGGACGTTGGCCTCCATGAACTCCGAGATGGCCTGCAGGCCGCCCGTGGGGCCCGTCTCCTTGCCGGTCCCGGAAACACCGGCAAACAGGGCCAGCGCGCGCGATGCAGAGGCAGCCAGCTGCCCCGTCAGATCGGGGCGCTGGCCGTCGGTGGCCTTACCGGCGTAACTGCGAACCGCCTGCTCGCGCATGCCACTGTCCATCAACGCCAGCCGCAGTCGAACAAACCCGTCCATGCCGCCCGCGTCGTCGACCGGAATACGCAGGTAGCGGAACGCATCGGCAGGATTTTCACGCATCCCCATCAGGAACACCGGCCCGCCGCCATCGCCCGTGTCAACCGGCAGCATGTAGTTGTTGAACTCGCGTGCCTGACCCGCCGGGTCCCGCAGCTTGTAGCTGATGCTCGGACCGACGTTGCGCAATTCCTTTTTCGTCACTGTCTTGTTCGCGGCTCCCAGCCGCGCATCGAGCGACTGCCGCAGGTCCACCTTCCTGACGTCCGTGCCGGCACCTGCCGGATTGCCGAAATTTTCCACGTTGATGACACGCAGTCCGGTGTACTCCAGCGTCAGCTGCGCGGCGTCCCCGCCCTGACCACGAACCAGTTTCGTGCTGGCGCCGATCGTGCCCTCGACCTCGAACGGCTTGCTCGCCGCGTTCATCGGCACCGCCTGCAGTTTCACCCGAGACCCGCCATCGTCGAAGCTCGATTGGTAGATTTCGATGCCCCGGTGGCTGGCCGGATGATTCACCTCCACCCGGGCCGGAATCTGCTGTCCGGTTTCGCGATCGTGGATCACGATGTCGCTTGCAAACAGCTTGGGCATCCCGGTGGAGTAATACTCGACGATGAACTTCTTCAGCTCGATCGAGAACGGAAGTTCCTGCAGCAGGATGCCATCCGACTGGTTCAGGATCGCAGTCCCGGCCTGCGTTCCTTCCGCCACCAGCAGGTTGCCGCGAAAGGTCGGATTGGACGCGGACAACCGGTGCTCCGCCTTGACGTCCGAGATCATCCCGCCGCCGTTGTAGGGTGTCTTTCCATTGAGCAGCATCTGCGCCCGGACGATCAGGTCGCCGTCGAGCAGCCCGCCCACGCAGACCAGCACGATGGCGCTGTGCGCCGCGATGTACCCGAGCTTGTTGGCGGAGCCGGTCCTGGCCGCCACCATCCAGCCGCTGTCGCGCTGCTGCAACCGCACCTTCCAGCCGCCGCCCGCGAGGGTCTTGCCGATCCTGTGGGCAGCCGCCTCGGGCGCGAGCGCCAGTCCGGCCGCGGCGCGGTGGTGGAACGCCTGCAGGCTCTGCTCCCGCATGTTCTCCTTGAACACCTTCAGGTCGAGCAGGATCTTGGGGGTGTTGCGGGCAATGCACAACGAGGTGCTCGTCACCAGGAAAGCCAGGATCAGCATGAACCACCAGGCGCTGTACACCTCGTTGAGGCGCGCCGCCGCAAACACGGCCGACCAGAACGGACCGAACTGGTTGACGTAGTTGCTGAACGGCTCGTGCTGCTTCAGTACGGTGCCGATCACCGACGCGATGCAGATCACCGTCAAGAGCGAGATCGAAAACCGCATCGACGACAGCAGTTCGACCGCCGATCGGACAGCGGGAGGGCCGGACCTGACGCGGATGCCTTGGGTGGAAGCGGACATTGGCGTTGGGAGTCGAAAACGCGGAGCTGCTGCGACAGGCCCGCCTTGATAGGGTCCGGCTAGGCGGGCTTGGTTCCCGCCGGCCGCCCGTTACCTCAAGCCGGCGATGTAATCAGCGACTGCGCGGATTTCGCGATCATTCAGCTTGGAGGCGACCATGGCCATCTGCAAGCTGTTCTTGCGCACACCATCGCGGAAGCTGGTCAGTTGGGCGGCCGTATAGTCGGCATGCTGTCCCGAGAGCCGCGGATACTGCGCCGGGATGCCGGCACCATTCGGGCTGTGGCAACCGGCGCAGGCAGCCACCTGCCGGTCGGCGATGCCGCCGCGGTAAATCCGCTCACCCATCGTCATCAATTCCTTGTCCTTGGCAAAACCCGTCTTGGCTTGGTTCGCGGTCACCCACGCGGCGATGTTCTTCATGTCGGCATCGCTCAACTGCGCGGCCATCGACTGCATGATCGGGTTCTGGCGCTTGCCAGCCTTGAATTCCTGCAACTGCTTGACGATGTATTCCGGATGCTGCTGCGCCAGCTTCGGATTCGCAGGGATACCGGAGTTTCCGTCGGCGCCATGGCATGCCGCGCACACCGCTGTGAACTTCGCTTCGCCCTGAACCAGGTCCGGCTTGACGACCGCAGTGGCAGCGGCGGGCGCAACAGGCGCCTGCCCCGCCGGCTTGGCCGGATGGTCCTCGGCTGCAAAGACGGGCAGGCCTGCAGCTCCAAGAGCGGCGGCGATCAGAAGGGTAACGAGCAACTTCATGTCGGGAGTGGGTGAATGGCGCAAAACCCCGTGATTCTACAATGCCGTCCCCGGGGTTCTCCCCGATACCGAAGCGATCCATGACCAATCCCGAGGGCCCGCCGGCACCATCGACCAGCGCCGGCTCCGTCCCCGCATCCGCCAAGGACCCCGCGACCGTCGCGCTCGGCTGGCTGCACACCGCCAAGTTCCTGACGACCGCGCCCACCCTCGAGTTCCTGCCGCCGCACGACTACCCGGAAGTCGCGTTCGTGGGCCGCTCCAATGCCGGCAAGTCGACTTGCATCAATACCCTGACGCAGCAAAAGCGTTTGGCCTTCGCCTCCAAGACACCGGGCCGCACCCAGAGCATCAACCTGTTCACGCTGGGCAAGCAGAACGTCACGGATGCCGTGCTGGCAGACCTGCCCGGCTATGGGTATGCCGCCGTGCCGAAGCAGGACAAGCTGCGATGGCAACAGGTGATGGCCAACTATTTGGTGTCGCGGGAGAACCTGCGCGGCGTGGTGCTGCTGTGCGATCCGCGCCATGGACTGACCGAGCTGGACGATATCCTGCTGGAGGTGATCCGGCCGCGGGTGGAACAGGGGCTGAAGTTCATGCTGCTGTTGACCAAGGCGGACAAGCTCAATCGCAGCGAAGCAAGCAAGGCGCTGTCGATTGCGCGACTGCAAGCCGGCGGCGGCGAGGTCAGACTGTTCTCGGCCCTCAAGAAGCAGGGCGTGGAAGAAACCGCCGTGCTGCTGTGGCAGTGGGCACATCCGGAGGCGCAGCCATGACGATCGAAACCTTCCAGCAGGTGCTTCCGCACGGCATCAACCTGAGTTGTCGCGCCGCTGGCGATACCGGCCGGCCGGTGCTTGTGTTCCTGCACGGTTTTCCGGAAGCCGCTTTCGTGTGGGACGACCTGCTCGAATACTTTGCACTACCTGAGCACGGCGGGTATCGGTGCATCGCGCCTAACCTGCGCGGCTATGAGCAATCCAGCACGCCGCACGACGTCAAGGCATACCGTGTCAAGCACCTGGTGCAGGACATCGCCGCGCTGATCGAGATCCAGGGCGCGCCGCTGGAATGTCTGGTCGCCCACGACTGGGGTGGCGCGATCGCCTGGAACCTGGCGAACCAGATGCCGCAGTTGATGAAGAAGCTCGCCATCGTCAATTCGCCGCACCCCGGCACTTTCCTGCGCGAGCTGAAAAACAATCCGAAGCAGCAAGCCGCCAGCGCGTACATGAATTTCCTGGTCCGTGCCGATGCCGAGAAATTGCTGTCGGACCGGGACTATGCCCGCATGTGGCCGTTCTTCACCCACGCATCCACCGGTGCGGTTTGGCTCACGGAGAGCGTCAAGAACCAGTACCGCCGGATCTGGAACGGACCGCCGGGCAGTGAGCCCGGTGCGGGCCTGGTCGGCGGGTGCAACTATTATCGCGCCTCGCCGCTGCGGCCGCCGACCGGGGAGGTGCCCGGTGCAGCGGCGATTGACCTGCCGCTGGAAGCGCTGACGGTGACCATTCCAACCCTGGTCCTGTGGGCGATGGAAGACATCGCCTTGCCGCCCGAACTGATCGACGGACTGGAGCAATTCGTTCCGCAGCTCACGCTGGAAAGAGTCGAGGGTGCCAGTCACTGGATCGTCCACGAGCGGCCCGAGTTCGTTGCGGCGCGGCTGGCGAACTTCCTGCGGCCGCACTGAATCGAGTGCTTCAATAAAGCTCCGGCAGGCCTTCGGGGCGCGTCTTGAAGCGCTTGTGGACCCAGTAGTACTGGTCCGGCATACCGTCGATGTACTCCTGCAGGCGACGATTCATCAGCGCCGTGTCGGCCACGACGTCGTCCGTGGGGTAATCCGTCCATGCCGGCATCACGGTGACGTCGTAGCCGCTTGCAGTCATCCCGGCGACGACCGGAACCACCTTCGCGCCGCCAAGCCGGGCAAATCTCGCCAGTGAGGGCACGGTAGCCGCCGGCACTCCGTAGAACGGCACGAAGATCGATTCCTCCGGACCGAAATTCATGTCGGGCAGCAGGTACAGCGGCGCGCCGCTACGTAGCGCGGAGACGATCGCCCTGACCCCATCGGCGCGCCCGAAGGGACGCGCGGTTTCGAAGCGCTGCCGGCCCTTGAGCATCCAGGCGTCCACCACCTTGTCGGTCTGGTCGGTATAGATTCCGGTGAAGCGCCGTTGCAGTTGTTGCGTCACCGCTGTCCAGCCGGCGTCCATGCCGACGAAGTGCGGCGCGAACATCACCACCGGCCGGTCGCCGTCGAACTCCGACAAGGCACCAGTAAGATGGAGCCGCTGCCGCACAAGGTCCGGCTTGCCATGCCACAACCAGCTTCTATCGAGCCACGCCTGCGCGAACCGGATGAAGACCCTCGGCACCAGCGCAGCCCGCTGCTGGCGCGTCCACCGCGGAAAGCACTGATCCAGATTCACCTGCACGACGTGCCGGCGCGAAGCCACCGCCACGTACAGCACCCGGCCGAGCAGCCACCCGAGCGCTCGCACCCACGACAACGGCAACGGCGCCAGGGCGCGCATGACCAGGATGCCCAGCCGGCTGCCCATCAGTGCAACTCCGCCGGGGCCTTGTAGCGAGCGTAGCCCCAGAGATATTGGCCGGGTCGTTCACGGATCAGCCCTTCCATCAGCGCGTTCACCTGTGCGGCGGCAACGGCGGGAGTAAGCGAGAGCAAGGCCGGCACGTCGCGCAAATGGATTCGGTAGCCCCGGCCCAGGGGCAGCCGTTCGCCCCAGGCCAGCAGCAAGCGCGCCCCGGTCTGGCGCGCCAGCCGCGCCGGCAGCGTCATGGTGTATGCATCGCGGCCAAAAAATGGCGCCCAGGCACCGACTCCGTGCGCGGGGACCTGGTCGGGCAGCAGTCCGACCGCCTGGCCGGCCTTGAGCGCCTTCAGCATCTGCTTGACGCCGGCCAACGTCGTCGGGGCCGCGGCCAGACGGGCTCGCTGTCGGGAGTTGTCGACCAGCTCGCGTAGCCATGCCTTGCGGGCCGGCCGGTAAAGCACGGTGATCTCGCCATATCGGCGGGCATAAGCCTGCGCGGTCACTTCGAAACATCCGAGATGCGGGGTGAGAAACACAAGCCCGGCGCCATCGGCCCGCGCCTGGTCGATCAGTTCCGCGCCGTCCCATTCGATGAGCGACGGAGCGCCGAACCAGAGCCGGGGCAGTTCCGCCACCAGCGCGCCCGCCGCCGCAACGGCAGCGCGAACATCGCGAAAGCGCAATCCGGCCTGCCCGACATTCGCCAGGAAGCGCCGCCGGTACGTCGGCGAACCCAGAAAGGCCAGCCAGCCCAGCACCGCGCCAAGGAGGTGCAGTGCCGGCAGTGGCACGACAGCCAACAAGCGGAAAATTGTCTTCAAAAGGTTTAAGATTCGCGTGTCGCCGAGTTATCTGAACTACTTGCGGGGCGACGTTAAAAAGTTCTGCTAAAGCGTTCGCCCGAAAGCTCCGGCACAAGGCAACGCGCCTTGCAACATCAACGGAGTTTATCCAATGGCGAACGACTTTCTTTTCACGTCCGAATCGGTGTCCGAGGGCCATCCCGACAAGGTGGCCGACCAGATTTCGGATGCGATCCTCGACGCGATCTTCAGGCAGGACCCGCGCAGCCGCGTCGCGGCCGAAACGCTGACCAACACCGGCCTGGTGGTGCTGGCCGGCGAGATCACGACCAATGCGCATGTGGACTACATCCAGGTGGCGCGCGACACCATCAAGCGGATCGGCTATGACAACACCGAATACGGCATCGATTACAAGGGTTGCGCCGTGCTCGTGGCGTACGACAAACAGTCGAACGACATCGCCCAGGGCGTCGACCACGCGAGCGACGATCACCTGAACACCGGTGCCGGTGACCAGGGCCTGATGTTCGGCTATGCCTGCGACGAGACGCCCGAGTTGATGCCGGCCCCGCTGCACTATGCGCACCGGCTGGTCGAGCGCCAGGCGCAGTTGCGCAAGGACGGCCGCCTGCCGTTCCTGCGCCCCGACGCGAAGAGCCAGGTCACGATGCGCTACGTCGACGGCAAGCCGCACAGCATCGACACGGTGGTGCTCTCGACGCAGCACAGCCCGGAACAAAGCGACGGCCACAAGATGAAACCGTCTTTCATCGAAGCGGTGATCGAGGAGATCATCAAGCCGGTGCTGCCCAAGGAGTGGCTGAAGGAAACCCGTTTCCTGATCAACCCGACCGGCCGCTTCGTCATCGGCGGCCCGCAAGGCGACTGCGGACTGACGGGCCGCAAGATCATCGTGGACACGTACGGCGGGGCTTGCCCGCACGGCGGCGGCGCGTTTTCCGGCAAGGACCCGAGCAAGGTGGACCGGTCCGCCGCCTATGCGGCGCGGTACGTCGCGAAGAACGTGGTTGCGGCAGGCCTGGCGCGCCAGTGCCAGGTGCAGGTGGCATATGCGATCGGGGTGGCCAAGCCCATGAACGTGACGGTCTACACGGAAGGCACGGGCATTCTTTCAGACGAGAAGCTCGCCGCGCTGATCAACGAGCACTTCGATCTGCGCCCGAAGGGCATCATCCAGATGCTCGACCTGCTGCGGCCGATCTACGAGAAGACCGCGGCGTACGGGCACTTCGGGCGTGAAGAGCCTGAGTTCACTTGGGAACGTACGGACAAAGCCTCTGTGCTGCGGGCGGCAGCCGGCCTCTGAGACTTCGGACGGATCAAAAAAAGGGCGACCCGCGGGCCGCCCTTTTTTATTCCCTCTACACGCTCAATCGATCCACCACCACGACCGGCCGACACCGGTGAAGCGCGAGAACAGCCCGCTCGACGCGAAGCGACCGTCGAGCTGCGTGCTGGTGCCGAAGGCCACATAGGCCGCGCTGCGCGACATCGCCGCCGGCCCGACCGAGCCGGTCGTCTGGTTCGTGACTGCCCGGGTCTCACCAGTGACGCGGTTGTGCATCACCATGTTGCTGACGCCTGAGGTTCCGGCGCCGGCGCCCAGCGTGTTCGACGCGGTCGAGAACGCCACCCAGGTGCCGTCGTACGAGAGCGCCACGCGCTCGCCCTGGCCCAGCGGGCTGTCGGCATTGCCCTGCGCGCCCGTGCTGCTGACGCTCGCACGTTCAACTGCGCCAGTCTGGGTGTCGACCACGAACACGTCCTGCATGCCGTTGGTGTCGCCCGCGACCATGTTGCTGGCGGTGGTGGCGAAAGCGACGTAGCGGCCGTTGCCCGAGATCGCCGGCGCGACCACGCGGCTCGCGCTTTCGGTGCCCTGGTTGCGCTCGCCGCCGCCGTTCGTCAGGCTCACCCGCGTCTTCGCGCCGGTGTTCGTGTCGTAGACGAATATGTCCCACAGGCCGTTGGTGTCGCCGGACACGATGTTCGCCGAGAACGAATAGAACGCCAGGCGCGTGCCGTCTTCCGAGAGCACCGGCTTGCCGCCGCCGACGCCGGCCCCGGTGCTCAGATGCGAGCTCACCAGCGTATTGGTGCCGGTCACCAGGTCGCGGCGGTAGACGTTGATGGTGCTGATGCCCGTGACCCCGGCGGTCAGGTTGCTCGCTCCGCTCGAAAACGCGACAACCCGCCCGTCGCCCGACAGGGCGGGCTCAAAACTCTCGGAGTTGGCCTCGACGCCACCCGCGCCGACGCTGACGCGCGTCACGCCGCTGGTCGGGTTCTGTGCCGACCAGACGAACACGTCGCGCACGCCGTTGGTGTCGCCGGCGACCAGGTTGCTCGCGTAGGACTCGAACGCGACCGTCAGGCCATCGGCCGAGATCACCGGCGCCCAGCTGTCACCGCTGCCTTCGGTGCCGGCCGCGGTACCGCTCACGAGCAGGGTCTGCCCGGTGAGCGCGTCGTGCCAGTAGACCTGGCGGTGCGCGCTGGTCGTGCCGGTGGCCAGGCCCGCGGCGCTGGAGACGAACACGCTGAAGCGGCCCTCGCCGAAAGCAACGGTCGTCGCGCCGATCGGCACCGCGCTGCCGCCGATGGCCGGTGCGCTGCTCTCAAAATAGGTGCCGCGCACTGCGTCGTTGCTGCTGCGGCTGATCAGGTCGTTGGTGATCTCGCAACCGACCCGCAATGCCGTGGTCGCGACCGGCATCGTGCCGCTCGCACCCTTGTAGACCGAGCAGGTCTGGCCGGTCGGTGCGGTCTTCACGGTGACCTGGTAAGGCGCGGCGTTGGCGAGCAGCGTGGCAAAGCTGAACGCGGTTTCGTCGTAACGGTCGGTGTTGCCGGCGCTGAGTGCCACCGTCACCGGCAGGTCGTCACCCCCGTTGTTCTGCAGCACGAGTTGCGCGCCGACCGGGCCACGCAAGCTGCCGGTGAGCGCGGTGCCCGCCGGTGCCGGTGCCGGTGCCGGTGCCGGTG
>JAYUHN010000370.1:0-3812 GCA_043766965.1 Ramlibacter sp.
ACCTTGTTGCAGGACCGGCTGCCGGCGCAGGCCTATGGGCGACTCCTGCTGTCGCCGGGCGGCAAGCCTCCGGCGGCGGTGCAGTCGCGGGGCAAGCCGGTCTGCAGCTGCCTCGGCATCACCGATGTGGAGATCGCGAAATGTCTTGCCGGGCTCGATGGGGATGCAGCGACACGCCTTTCGGGCCTGCAGGCGAAACTCCAATGCGGCACCAGCTGCGGCTCCTGCCTGCCGGAGCTGAAACGGCTGGTGGCCGCCGCCCCGATCGCCCTGCAAAGCGCGGAATTGAGCGCATAGCACGCAGTGGATGGCGCATCGGGGAAAATGAGCCGGTGAGCATCAGCCAGTACATCAAGGAAATCGGCCGTGGCCAGCGTGGCGCGCGTCCGCTCGACCGGGCGCAGGCAACCGACCTGATGGGCCAGCTGCTCGATGGCGCCGTCACCGACCTCGAGCTCGGCGCCTTTTGCCTGGCGATGCGGATCAAGGGAGAAACGCCCGACGAGATGGCGGGTTTCCTCGACGCCGCGCAGGCGCGGGCGCACCTCTTTCCGGCCGGCAGCCGGCCTCTGGTGGCGCTTCCCAGCTACAACGGTGCGCGCCGCCTGCCCGTGCTCACGCCATTGCTGGCCCTGCTGGTGGCGCAACGCGGGCTGCCGGTGCTGATCCACGGCTCGGCCAGCGAGGACGCGCGGGTGACGGTGGCACAGGTGCTGTCCGCGCTCGATCGCGCGCCGTTGACCGCGGTCCGGCCGATCGCCTGCGGCGAGGCTGCTTTCGCGCCGCTGGAGCTGATCAGCCCCGCGCTGAAGCGGCTGCTCGACGTGCGGCGCGTGATCGGTCTGCGCAACTCCGGCCACAGCATGGTGAAGCTGATGAACCCCGCCGCCGGCCCCGCGGTCATCGTCAGCAGTTACACGCACCGTGAATACGCGGAGTCGATGTCGGCTGTGTTCCAGCTGCGCGAGTCGACCGCACTGCTGCTGCGCGGTACCGAGGGCGAGGTGGTCGCCGATGCACGCCGGCTGCCGCAGATGGACGGTTTCATCCGGGGCCGCCATGTGACGCTGGAGGCAGGTGAGAAGGGAACAGCCACCGACCTGCCGCACCTGCCGGCAAGTGTCGACGCCGCCAGCACCGCGGCGTATATCCGGGACGTCTTGCACGAACGCCTTCCGGTTCCGGCATCGGTGGCCCGGCAGGTGGAACACATCTTGCGTCTGGCTGAAGCAGCATGAACAGCGCCGGCAGTCCACCCCCCGCCACCGGCAAGGTCACCCTGGTCGGCGCCGGTCCGGGCGATCCCGAACTGCTCACGCTGAAAGCGGTGAACGCGATCCGGGCCGCCACGCTGCTGCTGGTGGACGACCTGGTGGGCGACGACATCGTCGCCTTTTCCCCGCCGACCGCGCGGGTGGTGTACGTCGGCAAGCGCGGTGGCTGCAAAAGCACGCCGCAGGCCTTCATCGAGAAATTGATGGTGATGGCGGCGCGCGAAGGCGAGAACGTCGTGCGGCTGAAGGGTGGCGACCCGTTCATTTTTGGCCGCGGCGGCGAAGAAGTGGAGCACCTGCAGGCGGCAGGCGTCGAGGTTCATGTCATCAACGGCATAACGGCGGGCCTGGCCGCCGTCACCTCCCTTGGCGTTCCGTTGACGCACCGCGAACACGCGCACGGAGTCGTCTTCGTGACCGGCCATGCCAGGCCCGACTCCGGCGGCACCGACTGGCGCTCGCTCGCGGCGGCTGCCCGCGACGCCCGGCTGACACTCGTGATCTACATGGGTGTCAGCGGCGCCGCGCTGATCCAGCGCGAGCTCCTCACCGGCTTGCCCGCAAGCACTCCCGTCGCCGTGGTCCAGAGCGCCAGCCTGCCGGGCCAGCGCCATGCCGTCACCACGCTGGGCGAGCTGGCCGCGGTGATCGCGCGCGAGCAGCTCGCCAGCCCGTCCATCATCGTCGTCGGCGACGTCGTTTCCGGCGTCGCCGCGGCGCGCTCCGCCCCCGCGAAATTCCACACTGGGTAAGCACGGACTTTTCACGCCGTCATCACTGACTGTCATTCCGGACGGTCATCCCATGACCGTCATCCCGGACTCGTCACTGTCATCCCGGACTTGATCCGGGATCCATCTTTGGAAGCAGCCCCGCTTCTTCGGACGAGGCATGGATCCCGGGTCAAGCCCGGGATGGCAACTTTCCGCCCCAGTCCGGACGCGAGATGACTGCCCCTTGCAGCGCCGAACTACACTTCGCCGCATGCAGTTTTTCGACACGGTCGTCATCGGCGCGGGCGCCGCCGGCCTGTTCTGCGCCGGGCGCGCCGGGCAGCTTGGCCTGAAGGTGCTGCTGATCGACCACAGCGAAAAGATCGCGGAGAAGATGCGGATTTCGGGCGGGGGCCGGTGCAACTTCACCAATCGCGACCTCGAGCCGGCAGCGCCGCACAAGCACTTCCTGGGCGGGAACCCGAACTTCTGCCGCTCCGCCCTGTCGCGCTACACGCCGCAGGATTTCATTGCGCTGGTGCAGCGGCACGCGATCCCGTTCCACGAAAAGCACAAGGGCCAGCTGTTCGGCGACCACGCTTCAGAGGACTTCATCCGCATGCTGCTGGTGGAGTGCGATGCGGGCTGCGTGACGCGCTGGCAGCCTTGCGGCGTAAAGGCGGTTCGCGCGGCACCGGATCCCGCCGACGAAAGCGACGCGCCGCGCTATCTGGTCGACACCGACCGGGGCTGCATCGCCTGCCGCAGTGTCGTCATCGCCACCGGCGGGTTGTCGATACCGAAGATCGGCGCCACCGACTTCGGCTACCGCGTGGCAAAACAGTTCGGCCTGCGCCTGGTCGAACCCCGGCCGGCACTGGTGCCCCTGACGTTCGATGGCGCGGCCTGGGCGCCGTACTCCGCCTTGGCCGGACTGGCGCTGCCCGTGACGATCGAAACCGGTGAAAAAAAAGGCCGCGTGGCGTTCCACGAAGACCTGCTGTTCACGCACCGCGGTCTGTCGGGTCCGGCGGTGCTGCAGATCTCGAGCTACTGGCGCGAGGGACAGCCGATCCGGCTCGACCTGGCGCCCGGCATCGACATCAGAAATGAGCTGCTGCAGGCGAAGTCGCGCTCGCGCAAGCTGATCGCCAACGAACTCGCCGCGCTGGTGCCCTCACGCCTGGCAGACGCGTGGGTGCAGCAGGACGCGGCCTGGCAGCGCCCGATCAACGAAGCGAGCGACAAGGCACTGGCGATGCTGGCGGAGCGCCTCTCGCGCTGGGAACTGGTGCCGACCGGCACCGAGGGCTACCGGAAAGCGGAAGTCACCGCAGGCGGAGTCGACACGCTGGACCTGTCGTCACAGACACTGGAATCGCAAACGCCGGGGCTTTTCTTCATCGGCGAAGTGGTGGACGTGACCGGCTGGCTGGGCGGCTACAACTTCCAGTGGGCCTGGGCCAGCGCGGACGCGTGCGCGCAGGCGATGGCGGCGCAAAAAGCCGCTACTCCAGCTTGACCCCGGCCTCCTTCACCAGCTTGATCCAGAACTTCGCGTCCGCCGCCAGGAAGGCCGTGAAATCGTCCGGCGAGGCGGACAGCGCGACATCCGTGCCCTCGCGCGCAAGCGACGCCTTCACCTGTGGCTGCTGCATTGCGACGGTCGCGGCTTCGAAGATCCTGCGGACGATCGGCGCCGGGGTCCCGACCGGCACGAACAGGCCATACCAGAATTCGATCGCGTAGTCGGGCAGGCCGGCTTCGAGCATGCCGGGCACGCCGGGGACCAGCGCCGTCCGTTCGCGGGTGCTCACCGCGATCG
>JAYUHN010000371.1:0-3806 GCA_043766965.1 Ramlibacter sp.
AACACATCCGCAGCATGCCGCCTCCTTCATGGCTGGGCGCATGCGGCTTGGCGACAGTCTGCGGCATTGCCTTGCAAACCGCTGGCGTCGCCCCATCTCCATCGGTCTCCTCGGCCGGGGTTTGTTGAAGACTCCAGGTTCCCCGGCCCCTCGCTCCCCCAAGGATTCGTCCTTGGGGGATTTTTTTGGCGTGCCTGCGCTTTCGGGCAAAATAGCACGATCGTTCGTTTTTAGGTCTTGTTGCCCATGTCCGCCGCCGAGCTGCCATTGAAGCCCTCCCGCGGAGCCGATCGCGATGGGCGAGCGCTGCACAAGGGGCAGCAGACCAAGGCCGCCATCGTCGAAGCCGCGCTCGGCCTGGCGACGCAGATCGGGCTGGAAGGACTGTCGATCGGCGCGTTGGCCGAGGTGACGCAGATGAGCAAGTCGGGCGTGTTCGCCCATTTCGGCTCGCGCGAAGAATTGCAGATATCGGTCATCCGCGAATACCACAGCCGCTTCGAGCAGGAAGTTTTCTATCCGGCGATAAGCGAGCCGCGTGGTCTGCCACGGTTGCGCGCGATGTTCGCCAACTGGATGCAGCGCACGTCGGTCGAGATCGATTCGGGCTGCCTGTACATCAGCGGCGCAGTCGAGTTTGACGACCGTGCCGGTCCGGTCCGCGATGCGCTGGCCAGTTCTGTGATCGCATGGCTGGCCGCGCTGCGGCGTGCCATCCAGAACGCCAAGGAACTCGGCCACCTGCGCGCCGACGTCAACAACGAGCAGATGCTGTTCGAGATCCACGGCTTGATCCTGGCGCTGCACTACGAAGCGCGCTTCCTCAAGAACCCCGGTTCGATCGCACGTGCGAATGCCGGCTTCGACAACATCCTGCGGCGTCACGGCGCGCAAGCGCCCGAACGGCGCCCGCACGCCGGCGCCCGATCCGATAAAACGTCAACCAAGGAGTCCACCTGATGCCTATCTACAACCCGCCGCTGCGCGATATGCAGTTCGTCATGCACGAGGTCCTGAAGGTCATCGACGATTACAAGGGCATGCCGCGGCATGCCGACGTCGATGCTGACACCATCAACGCGATCCTGGAGGAAGGCGGCAAGTTCGCCAGCCAGGTCGTCTTTCCGCTGAACCTGATCGGCGACGAACAGGGCTGCACGCTGAACCGTGAAACGCACGAGGTCACGACGCCCAAGGGTTTCAGCCAGGCGTACGCCAAGTACATCGAGGGCGGTTGGGCGGCACTGTCCTGCGACCCCGCGTACGGCGGCCAGGGCCTGCCGTTCGCCGTCAACCAGTGCGTCTACGAGATGCTGAATTCGGCCAACCAGGCCTGGACCATGTACCCCGGGCTGTCGCACGGCGCCTATGAAGCCATGCATGCGCACGGCACGGACGAACAGAAGAGGCTTTACCTGCCCAAGCTGGTGAGCGGCGAATGGACCGGCACCATGTGCCTGACCGAACCCCACTGCGGGACCGACCTGGGCCTGTTGCGGACCCGGGCCGAACCGCAGGCCGACGGCAGCTACAAGCTGACCGGCAACAAGATCTTCATCAGTGCCGGCGAGCACGACTTGACGCAGAACATCGTTCACCTGGTGCTGGCGCGGCTTCCGGATGCGCCGCAGGGCAGCAAAGGCATCAGCCTGTTCGCGGTTCCGAAATACAACGTCGGCCAGGACGGCTCGATCGGCTCGCGCAACGGCATTTACTGCGGCGGGCTCGAGCACAAGATGGGTATCCATGGCAACGCCACGGCACAGATCGTTCTGGACGGCGCAGCCGGATCGCTCGTGGGGCAACCCAACAAGGGCCTGGCCGCGATGTTCGTGATGATGAATGCCGCGCGCCTCGGCGTGGGCAACCAGTCGTTGGGCCTGACCGAAGTGGCTTTCCAGAACGCGCTGGCCTACGCCAAGGACCGGATCCAGATGCGCTCGCTGTCCGGCGTCAAGGCCAAGGACAAGCCGGCCGACCCGATCATCGTGCATCCGGACGTGCGCAGGATGCTGCTGACGGCCAAGGCGTACGCGGAGGGCGGCCGCGCCCTGGCCATCTTCTGCACGGTGTTGCTGGACAAGGAGCTGCACCATCCCGACGAAAAGGTTCGCAAGGACAGCGCCGAGCTGGTGGCGCTGCTGACGCCGATCGTGAAGGCATTCCTCACCGACAACGGCCACATTGCGACCAACGCCTGCATGCAGGTCTTCGGCGGCCATGGTTTTATCCACGAGTGGGGCATGGAGCAGTTCGTGCGCGACAACCGAATCAACATGATCTACGAAGGCACCAATACGATCCAGTCGCTCGACCTGCTGGGCCGCAAGGTGCTGGGCAACAATGGCGCGACATTGCAGAAATTCGGCAAGCTGGTGGCGCAACTGGTGGAAGAAGAAGGTGTCAACGAGAAGATGGCGGAGTTCATCAATCCGGTCGCGTCCCTGGGCGAGCAGATGACCAAGTTCACGACCGAAATCGGCTTCAAGGGCTTTCAGGATCCGGACGAAATCGGCGCCGCGGCCGTGGATTACCTGCGCGTCGCCGGCCACCTTGTCTTTGGCTATTTCTGGGCGCGCATGGCGCAGGTCGCCTTGCGTGAGATTGCCGCGGGCAATGCAGACCCGTTCTACAAGGCCAAGCTGCAGACGGCACGCTTCTATTTCGCCAAGCTGTTTCCCGAAACAGCGACGCTGATGCGCACCGCGCGCGGCGGCGCCAAGGTGTTGATGGACACACAGGAGGCGCTGGCGTGAAGGGGTCTGACCCCCAAAGCGAAGCTGTCATCCCGGCCTTGAGCCGGGAAGCTGTCATCCCGGCCTTGAGCCGGGATCCATGAAGTGATCGCCAATGCCTAGATTCCAAGTGAAGAAGGTCGCCGTGCTGGGCGCCGGCGTGATGGGTGCGCAGATCGCTGCCCACCTGGTGAACGTCAGGGTGCCGGTGGTGCTGTTCGACCTGCCGGCGCCCCAGGACCCGGCATCCGCCGTGCTGGTCCCGACGAATTCGATCGTCACCAAGGCCGTGGAGGGCCTGAAGACGCTCAGGCCGTCGCCGCTGGGCGTGCCCGAGGACGCCGCGCTGATCGGCCAGGCCAATTACGCGGAGCATCTTGAGCAGCTGAAGGACTGCGACCTGGTGATCGAAGCCATCGCCGAACGGATGGACTGGAAGCTCGATCTTTACCGCAAGATCGCACCGTTCGTGGCGCCGCATGCGATCCTGGCCTCCAACACCTCGGGCCTGTCGATCACGAAGTTGAGCGAAGCGCTGCCCGAGGAGATGAAGCATCGCTTCTGCGGCATCCACTTTTTCAACCCGCCGCGGTACATGACGCTGGTGGAACTGATCGCGGCGCCGGGCACCGAGCCACGCGTGCTCGACGACCTGGAAACCTTTGTCACCAGCGGCCTCGGCAAAGGCGTGGTGCGGGCCAGGGACACCCCCAACTTCATTGCCAACCGGATCGGTATCGCCGGCATGCTCGGCACGATGAAGGAGGTCGAGAAATCCGGCCTCACTTACGACGTGGTCGACGACCTCACCGGCAAGAAGATGGGACGGGCCGGTTCCGGCACTTTTCGCACCGCCGACATCGTCGGGCTCGACACGCTCGCCCACGTCATCAAGACATTGCAGGACACGCTTGACCAGCGGACCGATCCGTTCTATCCCGGTTCCGCCACGCCGGCGGTGCTCAAGACCTTGCTGGAAAAGGGCAACCTGGGCCAGAAGACCAAGGCCGGTTTCTACAAGAAGGTCGGCAGGGACGTGCTGCGGTTCGAGGCCAAAAGTGGCGAGTACGT
>JAYUHN010000372.1:0-10050 GCA_043766965.1 Ramlibacter sp.
AATATCCTCGGCCCGGTCATGGTGCTGGCGACCATCCAGGTGGCGACTGCCATCATCACGGAGGCGACGCTGTCGTTCCTGGGCGTGGGCGCCCCCGCCAATTCGCCGTCCCTGGGCACGCTGATCCAGGTGGGCAACAAATTCCTCTTTTCCGGCAACTGGTGGATCACCGTTTTTCCAGGCGCGATGCTGGTGGTGATCGCGTTGTCGGTGAACCTGCTGGGCGACTGGCTGCGGGACGCGCTGAACCCGAGGCTGCGTTGAAGCGTCCCCAATGAGCCTGCTCCAAGTCCAGAACCTGGTCGTCGAATTCCCGGGCCGCCGCGGCACGTTGCGCGCTCTCGACGACATTTCGTTCGACATCGCGCCGGGGGAAATCCTCGGTGTCGTCGGTGAATCCGGCGCCGGAAAGTCGCTGACAGGGGCCGCGATCATCGGCTTGCTGGAGCCGCCGGGACGGATCGGCTCCGGCCGGATCCTGCTCGAAGGCCAGCGCATCGACCACCTTCCCTATGAGCAGATGCGGCGCATTCGCGGCCGCAAGATCGGGGCGATCTTCCAGGACCCGCTCACTTCGCTGAATCCGCTCTACACGGTCGGGCGACAACTGGTCGAAACCATCCAGACCCACCTGCCGGTCGATGCCGGCGAGGCTCGTCGCCGGGCGATCGGCCTGCTGGAAGACACCGGCATCCCGGCGGCGGCGCAACGGGTCGACCACTTTCCCCACCAGTTTTCCGGCGGCATGCGGCAGCGCGTCGTCATTGCGCTGGCACTGGCGGCGGAACCGAAGCTGATCGTCGCCGATGAGCCGACCACGGCGCTGGACGTGTCGATCCAGGCGCAGATCATCCAGCTGCTCAAACGCGTGTGCAAGGAGCGCGGTGCCGCCGTGATGCTGATCACCCACGACATGGGCGTGATCGCCGAGACCTGCGACCGCGTGGCCGTGATGTACGCGGGCCGTGTGGCGGAGATCGGCCCGGTCCACCAGGTGATCAACCAGCCGGCCCATCCCTACACGACGGGACTGATGGCGGCGATTCCGGACATCACGGTCGACCGTGAGCGGCTGCACCAGATCGACGGCGCCATGCCGAGGCTGAACGCCATTCCGCCGGGGTGCGCGTACAACCCGCGGTGCCCGCGTGCGTTCGAGCGCTGCGTCGTGGAACGTCCGGACCTGCTGGAGGCGGGCGCCACCCGGGCGGCGTGCTGGTTGCACGCTGCGCATGCAGGTGCGCCGGCATGAGCGCGAACGTCAATGCGAAGCCGCTGGTCCAGGCGCATGACCTCGCCAAGACTTTCGACGTTTCGCCACCCTGGCTGAACCGGGTACTGGAGCGCAAACCCCGGCAGCTGCTGAACGCAGTGGACGGCGTGAGCTTCGACATCGCCAAGGGCCAGACGTTGGCGCTGGTGGGCGAATCGGGCTGCGGCAAGAGCACCGTCGCCAGGCTTCTGGTGGGCTTGTACCGCCCGACCCGCGGCGGGCTCGAATTCGACGGGCAGGATGCGCATGCGGCCTTCAAGACTGCCGAGGGCCGCAAGCTGCGGCGGCGCATCCAGATGATTTTCCAGGACCCCTACGCCAGCCTCAATCCGCGCTGGATCGTTGAGGACATCGTGGGTGAGCCGCTGCAGGAACACGGCATCGTCACAAACCCGGCGCAGCTCGAGGCCCGGGTCGCGGAGTTGCTCCAGTCGGTCGGGCTGTCCCCGTTGGACATGGCGAAATACCCGCACCAGTTCTCGGGCGGCCAGCGCCAGCGGATCTCGATTGCGCGCGCGCTTGCCACCCAGCCGGAATTTTTGGTGTGCGATGAACCGACGTCGGCGCTGGACGTCAGCGTGCAGGCGCAGGTTCTGAACATCATGAAGGACCTGCAGCGCGCGCATGGCCTGACGTACCTGTTCATCTCGCACAACCTCGCGGTGGTGCGGCACGTGAGCGACCAGGTCGGCGTCATGTACCTGGGGCGGCTGGTGGAGCTGTCAGGCAAGCAGCATCTGTTCGAGAACCCGAGGCACCCGTACACACGGATGCTGCTGGACGCCATCCCCAAGATGCACGACACCGGCCGTTCGCGCACACCTGTGCAAGGTGAAGTCCCCAACCCGCTGAATCCGCCGACTGGCTGCACTTTTCATCCGCGCTGTCCCCACGCCAATTCCCGCTGCAAGGCGGAGCGGCCGGCGCTGCTGGCGATCCAGGGTGTTAAGGTGGCCTGCCACGCAGTCGAAGAAGGCCGGATCTAGCGACGCCGCGGCGTGTGCCGCTTCAACACTCTTCGGTCCAGCAAAAGCCGTCGCGGGCAATCATGGCGCTGGACGCGCTGGGCCCCCAGGTCCCGGCGGCATAAGGACGCGGACCGTCGCTGTCCCCGCCCCACAGTTCCAGGATCGGTTCGACCCACCGCCACGCCTCTTCCTGCTCGTCGCTGCGCACGAACAGGTTCAGCCGCCCGTCGATCACGTCCAGCAGCAAGCGCTCGTATGCACCTACGCGCCCGGAGCCGAAGCGCTTGTCGAAATCCAGGTCCAGTTGCACCGGGCTGAGCGCGGCCTGCTGGCGCCGGTTGTCGGCGCCTTGCGCCAGCAGGTGCAGCTCCAGCCCGTCGCGCGGCTGCAGGTTGATGATCAGCCTGTTGGCGGCGCCGAGCGGCGACTTGAAGATGGCGTGCGGCGCCGGCCGGAAGTTGATGACGATATGCGCGTCGCGAGCGGCAAGCCGCTTGCCGGTACGCAGGTAGAAGGGCACGCCGGCCCAGCGCCAGTTCGCGATTTCGGTGCGCAAGGCAACGAAGGTCTCGGTCCTGCTCCGGGGATCGACGCCCGGCTCCCGGTGGTAGCCCGGCACGGCCTCGCCCCCTGCGATGCCGTCGGTGTACTGGCCGCGGATAACGTGCTGCGACAGGGTCTGGGCCGTCCAGGGCTTGAGCGACCGGAGCACTTTGAGCTTCTCGTCGCGGATCGCATCGGCATGGGCGTTGATCGGGGGCTCCATGGCCACGGCGCATAACAGCTGCAGCGCGTGGTTCTGCACCATGTCGCGCAGCGCGCCAGTGCTGTCGTAAAAGGCGCCGCGCTTTTCGACGCCCAGGTCTTCCGCGATGGTGATCTGGATATTGGCAATGGTTTCGCGCCGCCACAACGGCTCGAACAGCGAGTTTCCGAAGCGCAGGGCGAACAGGTTCTGTACCGAGGGCTTGCCCAGGTAATGGTCGATGCGGAAGATCTGCCGCTCGTCGAACACCCGGCGAACGGTCGCGTTGATCTGCTGGTTGGACACCAGGTCATGGCCCAGCGGCTTCTCTAGCACGATGCGGGTGTTGGGCGTGTTGAGACCGGCTTGCGCCAACTGCTCGCAAGCCTGGGTGAATAACGATGGAGCCGTCGCCAGGTACATCACCACGGTATCGGCGTTGCGCTCGCGCAAGGTTGCGGCCAGCCGGGCGTAGTCTGCTGGCTGCGAGAGGTCCATGCGGACAAAGTGCAGCAGGGCCGCGAACCGATCGAACTCTTCCGCGGAAGGGCGTTTGGCCAGTTCCACCGCGTCGAAGCGCGAGCGGATCAGCGCCCGGTACTGCTGGTCTGACAGCGAGTCCCGGGCTACGCCGATGATCCGCGCGTCCTGCGGCAGTGTTCCGTGGCGGAACGCCTGGAACAGGGCGGGCATCAGTTTTCGCCAGGCGAGGTCGCCGGTACCGCCGAAAAGAACCAGGTCGAAACTCATTGAAAGAAGCCCGCAAACCAGAAGCAATCCACTTTAACTGGGATTGCCGCGCGGCACTTGCAGGCGGCGCTGCGACGCTGCGCGTGCTTACCCGGGTGACAGGTGTTTTCCCCCTTAGAAGGGCCCGGAGCGCGGGGCTATGCTCGGGCGGCCATTCAATATTGCGAAACAGCATGAACAAAATCGCCGCGTCAATTCTCCTGTCTGGCGCTGCTTTCGGCGCCGGGGCGCAGGGCCAGGTGAACGTGATCTGTTCGGTGCAAGCCGACTGGTGCAACAACATTGCGACCATTTATTCGCGCACCACCGGCACTCGCGTCAACATGGCGTTGAAAGGCTCGGGCGAAGCGCTGGCGCAGTTGATCGCGGAGAAGGACAACCCCAAGACCGACGTCTGGTTCGGCGGCACCGGAGACCCGCACCTGCAGGCCGCGGAGCAGGGCCTCACGCTCGAATACAAGTCTGCGACGCTGGCGCAACTGCATCCATGGGCGCAACAGCAGGCACAGCAGTCGCATTATCGAACCGTGGGCATCTACTCGGGCCCGCTCGGTTTTGGCTATAACCCCGAGCTGCTCGCGAAGAAGAAGTTGCCGGTCCCACGCACCTGGGCCGACCTGGCCAAACCTGTCTACAAGGGCGAGGTGCAGGTTGCGAACCCCGCGTCCAGCGGCACGGCGTACACGATGATCGCCACCCTGGTGCAGCTGATGGGCGAAGACAAGGCGTTCGACTATCTCAAGGCGCTGCACAAGAACGTCAGCCAGTACACCCGTTCCGGCACCGGTCCGATCAAGGCGGTGGCCCGCGGCGAGACAGCGGTGTCGGTCAGCTTCGTGCACGACGGGCCCGGCGAAAAGATGCAGGGCTTTCCAGTGGAGACGGTCACGCCCAGCGACGGAACCGGCGCCGAGATCGGGTCGATGAGCCTGATCAAGGGAGCGCGCAACCTCGAGGCCGCTAAAAAATTCTACGAGTGGGCGCTGACGCCCGCCGCGCAGGAGATCGCGTTCGCGGCCAAGTCGTTTCAGGTGCCCTCCAACAGGTCGGCAAGGAGCGATCCGAATGTTCCGGACTTCCGGAAGATCAAGTTCATCGACTACGACTATGCGAAGTACGGCGCCAGCGCCGAGCGCCGACGGCTGATCTCGCGCTGGGAAAAAGAAGTCAATTCGCTGCCGCGCTGAGCGCCCGACAGGACTGCCTTGAGCCGCGCCTTTCCAAACGCGCCGGTTTTTGCCTGGGCGGCGGCCGGCCTTGTCGCCTACGTGCTGCTGCCCTGGTATGCACAGCAGGATGGCAACGGCCTTGCCATGATTCCGCGGGTGTTTGCCGATGAAGGGACGGGCAATGGCCTGATGCAGGCTGTTCGCTACGGGCGGCCCTGGTTGTGGTTCGGCCTGCTGGGGCTGGCGCTTGCCCTGGCTGCATCGCTGCTGCAGCCGGGTGTGCGGCATGGAAGGCTGCTGCTCGCTGGTGCCGCGATGGGCGCAGTGGGGCTTGCGGCAAGCGGCTTCATGATCGGCGCGAAGGGCTGGAGTTTCGGCTGGCTGAGCGCAGCGTTCGGGGAACTGGGCCACAACCAGTTCGGCGTCGGCTGGGGCGGCTTCGTCGCCCTGGGTAGCCTGGTGGTGCTTTGCGGATTCGGACTCGCCCGCTGCGGCCGTTTCAAGGGCGACCTTTTCATTGGAGCGGCGGTGCTGGCCTGTGCCGCCCTGATGGCGTTGTTCATCGTGTATCCCGTGCTCAACGCGTTGGCCAGCGCCTTCCTGGCCGAGGACGGCAGCGTGTCGGCCGCTGCCTTGGGGGAGCGGGTGGCGAACGACCGCAATTTCGGGCTCCAGTGCCTGGGAGGGGGTGTGCGCTGCGGCGTTGCGTGGAACACGTTGTTCCTGGGCCTTCTCACCGCCGCGAGCACTGTCTGCCTGGGAACCATGATGGCCCTGATGGCTGAACGCACGGGCAGGCGGTTCAGTCGAATCCTCAATCTGCTCGCGATGCTGCCGATCATCACGCCGCCATTCGTTGTCGGCCTCGGGCTCATCCTGCTGTTCGGACGGGCGGGGATCGTGAATCAACTGCTCGAATACACGTTCGGCGTCGATCCGTCCCGCTGGTTCTATGGCTGGCTCGGCGTCTGGATTGCCCAGACCTTCGCCTTCACGCCGATCGCTTTCATGATCATGCGGGGCGTGGTGCAGGCCGTGTCACCCAGCCTGGAGGAAGCGTCCCAGACGTTGCGCGCCAGCCCTGCGCAGACGTTCCTGACCGTGACTCTGCCGCTGTTGAAACCGGGCCTGGCCAACGCGTTCCTGGTCGGTTTTATCGAAAGCATGGCGGACTTCGGAAATCCGATCGTGGTCGGCGGCCAGTTTTCGGTGCTCTCCACCGAAATTTTCTTCGCCATCGTCGGCGCCCAATTCGACCAGGGGCGGGCAGCTTCGTTGGCCTGGGTCCTGACCTTGTTCGCACTGGCGGTGTTCTGCGCGCAGCGCCTGTTGCTTGGGCGCCAGAGCTACACCACCGTCAGCGGCAAGGGCGACGGCGGCATCCCGATGGCGCTGCCCCGGGGCATCCGCAGGGTTGTCTATGGCACGGCATTACCGTGGATTGGCTTCACGCTGCTGGTGTACCTGTTCGCGTTTGCCGGCGGGTTCGTGCAGACCTGGGGCCGCGACTACACCCTCACCTTCGCCCACTTTCGCACCGCGTTCGCGCTGGAATCGGGTCCGTTCGGAATGGTCTGGGCCGGCACTGCCTGGAATTCGCTGTTCACGACGATCAAGCTGGCAGCGTTGTCGGCGCCGCTGACGGCAGCGCTCGGCCTCATGGTGGCGTACCTGCTTGCCCGCACCGAGTTCAAGGGCAGGGGCCTGTTCGAGTTTTCCGCATTGCTGGCTTTCGCTATCCCGGGCACCGTGCTTGGCGTGAGTTACATCCTGGCCTTCAACGTGCCGCCGTTTGAATTGACGGGCACCGGCCTGATCATCGTCCTGTGCTTCGTGTTCCGGAACTTGCCGGTCGGTGTGCGGGCCGGCACCGCCGCCTTCAAACAGCTGGACCGGTCGCTCGACGAAGCGTCGATGATGCTGCAGGCTTCGAGCCTGCAGACCATGCGCTACGTGGTGTTGCCGTTGCTCAAGCCAGCACTGGTGGCGGCTCTCGTCTACAGCTTCGTGCGAGCCATCACCACCGTCTCGGCCGTGATCTTCCTGGTCACGGCTGAAAACGAGCTGGCCACGACGTACATCATCGGTCGCGTCGGCAACGGTGACTACGGCGTGGCGCTGGCATATTGCACCGTGCTGATGATCCTCATGAGCCTGGCTGTCGCGGCGATCCAGCTCGCGGTCGGGGAGCGCAGGCTGGGCCGGCGCAAGAGGACTGCGTCGCCGCCATTGACCGTGGGCAGGGGATCAGCATGAGCGGCGTCGGCATCGAGTTCCGTGGCGTCAGCAAGCGCTACGGCCAGGACGCCACCGTGCCGCTTGCCGTGCGCGCCATCAGCTTCGAGGTCACCGGCGGTACGTTGACCACCATCCTCGGCCCGTCCGGTTGCGGCAAGACCACCACCTTGCGCATGATCGCCGGCCTGGAAGCGCCGACGTCCGGCCAGATCGTGATCGGGGGCAAGGACGTCACGGCGCTCGGGCCGGCCGACCGCAACGTCAGCATGATGTTCCAGAGCTACGCGCTGTTTCCGCACATGAATGTGCTCGACAACGTTGGCTACGGGCTGAAGATGTCCGGCGTCGCGCGGGAGCTCATCCGGCAGCGCGCGCGGGATGCGCTGCGCAACGTCGGGCTGGTCGGCTTCGACATGCGACAACCGGGAGAGCTGTCCGGCGGCCAGCAGCAGCGGGTCGCACTGGCGCGCGCGCTGGTCCTGGAACCGGCCGTGCTGCTGTTCGACGAGCCGCTCTCCAATCTCGATGCGCGCTTGCGCAGGGAGATGCGCGAGGAGATCCGTTCGCTGCAGCAGCGACTCCAGCTCACGGTGGCTTACGTCACCCACGACCAGAGCGAGGCGCTGGCCGTGAGTGACCGGATCATCGTCATGGACCATGGCGTGATCGCGCAGCACGGCACGCCCCAGCAGCTGTACGAGTCGCCGGCGAGCGAATTCGTCGCGGGCTTCATGGGCGAGGCCATGCTGTTTCCGGCCCGGGCCGACGTCGCGGGCATTGTCAGTCTCGGCCCTTTGCGGATCTCCCCCCGCCGGGGCATCGCTGAAGGCCCCGTCAAAGTCGCAGTGCGGCCGGAGGCCTGGCGCATCGGTCCTCCCGGGACCGGGCTCGCGGCCCGGCTGGTGAAGGCCGCGTATCTCGGAAGCAACTACGAATACAGTTTCGAGACCGAACTCGGGCCGATCTTCGTCGTGTCGCCGGAGCTGGTCAACGTGCTCGCCATCGGCGCCGATGTCGGGCTGCGACTGGCCGATCACGGTATTTCCGTGGTGCAGGTTTCATGACAGCGCACGCCTCCCCGGCCCTGGCGCGCACGGGATAATGGCGCCATGAATCTGACGATGTCGCCCAGGCTGCGTTGCGATCGGGCCCCCGCGTGGGCAGCCCTGCGGGAACGAGGAGCCGCTTTCGACCGGGAGTTCGATCTGCGTACGGCCTTCGCCGCGGACGCAGGGCGGTTTTTCGTCTTCAGCCAGCAGGCGCCGCATGTGTTTGCCGATCTGTCCAAGAACCGCATCGACATTGCTGTCCAGGCCCTGTTGCTGCAGCTGGCACGCGAGTGCGGGCTGGAAGCGCATCGCGACGCGATGTTCGCAGGTGAGCCGATCAACACGACCGAGCACCGGGCGGTGAAGCATTGGCTGTTGCGCAGTCCACCAGGCGCAGGCACGGATCCGGATGCGCAACTGGTGCACCGCATGCTGGACGCGATGCTTGCTTACGCGGAACAGGTGCGCGCGGACGAGTCGATCACGGATGTCGTCAATATCGGCATCGGCGGCTCCGATCTCGGTCCGCAGATGGCGGTGACTGCCCTTGACGACTTCGCGCTGCCTGGCAAACGCTTTCACTTCGTTTCGAATGTCGACGGCCACGAGCTGGCGACCGTATTGCGGCAGGTGCGGCCAAAGAGCACGCTATTCCTGATCGCATCGAAGACGTTCACCACCCTCGAAACGATGACGAATGCCCGTTCCGCGCGGGGCTGGTTCGAAGCGCAAGGCGGCAACGATATTGCGAGGCATTTTGCCGCCCTGACGACCAACGTGGCCGGCGCAAACCAGTTCGGGATCGAAACGACGTTCGGTTTCTGGGACTGGGTCGGCGGCCGCTATTCGATGTGGTCCGCCATCGGGCTGCCGATCGCCATTGCCATCGGCGCTGCCGGCTTCCGCCAGCTATTGTCGGGCGCGCACGCCATGGACACGCACTTCGCCACCGCGTCACTGGAATGCAACCTGCCGGTGCGCCTTGGCCTGCTCGATGTGTGGAACCGGAATTTTCTGGGGTTCGGCAGCCGCAACATCGCCCCTTATCACAGCGCACTGCGCCGGTTGCCCGCCTACTTGCAGCAACTCGAGATGGAGAGCAACGGCAAGCGCGTCGACCTGTCGGGAGGGCCCCTCGATTTCGCCACCTCGCCCGTGCTCTGGGGCGAGCCGGGCACCAACGGCCAGCATGCCTATTTTCAGATGCTGCACCAGGGCACCGACATCGTTCCGGTGGAATTCATTGCAGTGAAACAGCCTTCGCATGCGCTGCAAGGGCATCAGCGGCTGTTGCTGGCGAACGCGCTCGCGCAGGCGCAGGCCTTGATGCAGGGCCGGCCGGATGCAGGCGGTCACCGCAACTTTCCCGGCAACCGCCCCAGCACCTTCCTGTTGCTGGACGAATTGACACCGGCGAGCTTCGGGGCCCTGGTGGCGCTGCACGAGCACCGTGTCTTCGTCAGCGGCTCTATTTGGGGCATCAATAGCTTCGACCAGTGGGGCGTCGAACTGGGCAAGGTCCTGGCGGCCGACATCGCGACCCGCCTTGCAACCGGGGACAACGCCGGACTAGATGGCTCGACGGCGGGCCTGTTGCGCCGGCTGCATCCAGTGCCGTAACTTCAAGAGTGCAGCTGCGGGCCGAGACGGTTGTTCCACTATCGCGCTGCCCCGCTTCTGAATATCATGGCCTCGGGTGCCTTGCCCGACATGAGGAGAAGAGAAAAATGGATGAACTTCAGAGATCTGTCAGGACCTGCCTGACGAAATACGCGGATTTCAACGGCCGGGCCGCGCGTCCCGAGTTCTGGTGGTTCGTTCTGGCGCAGGTCGTCGTCAGCCTGATCCTGAATACGAT
>JAYUHN010000373.1:0-3798 GCA_043766965.1 Ramlibacter sp.
GCCACCCGCGCCGACCTCGAAACCGCCAGCCGCCAGATCACCCTGCTGGACCCGGTGGGTGTGTGGGCCTCGGCCGTGATCAAGGCGGTGTCAGACGCCGGTGGTCAGCCGATCGAGCGGCTGCACCTGCGCGAGACGAGCACCCTGCGCACGCTGGCCATGATCGAGCGCACCGCCGTGCTGCGCCGCGACGAGGAAACCCTGAAGATCTATCACGCCGACGTTCGGGCACCCGGGCGCGACAGTGCCGAGGTTCCGGTGGCGCTGATGGAGCGCAGCCACATGACCGCCGTCATCATCGGCCCGATGCAGCCGCATGAGATCGACGCGCTGCTGGTGTCACTGCGCGAAGCGACCGCGCTGCCGACCTGGCGCTGCCCGAACCTGCTTTTCATGCTGCCGCCGAATGCCGTGTGGCTGGCCAACAAGATCGGCGCCGTGCCCTGGCCGGCGCGGGTGCACGTGCATGTATTGAACGAGTCGCTGACCAGCGCGTCGACGGTCTGGAACGCCATGCTGGGCACATGGAACCAGGTCAAGTCCCAACCCGCCTGGGAGCCGCCCAATGCGCCTTCGTTGCCGGGTCTGGGCGACTTTCCAGACTTTCCGATCAGGGTCGCCGACCTGGGGCTGCCATCCGCGCCGACCCAGCCGCTGCTGTCTGCCAGCCGGCTGGCGCTCAATGCGACGCGTGCCAAGCCTGCGCTGCACGACATGCTGATGCTCGACGGCGTGTTGGGTTGCGCCGTGGTGGACGCCGCAACGGGTCTGGTGCTGGCGCGTGAATCACGCGACGAACCGCTGGTCGACATCGAGTTGTCGGCTGCGGCCAGCGCGCAGGTGTTGCGCACGCACCGGCAGGTGGTCCGCAGCATGGGCTTGTCAGAACAAATCGACGAGATCGTCACCAGCGCGGCCTCGCGCCAGCACGTGATACGCACCCTGCAGCGCCATGCCGATCTGTTCTTGCTGGCCTTGCTCGACCGGCACCGCAGCAACCTGGCGCTGGTGCGCTTCAAGCTGCTGGAAGTCGAGAAAAAACTGCTGTAGCCCGCCCGGCCGCATCGCGCGCAGCGCTCGGCTACCATGATCAGCCCTGCGGGCCACGGGCTCGCGCACCCTGCTGAATGCCATGAATCAAGTGATGTTCGACTACCCGCTGCAAGACGCTGCCGGTGCCACTGGCACCGCCCAGGCCTGGGCCAGAGTGCCCGAGCCGCTGAGCCCGCAAAGCCGGGCCGAATGGAAGGTCCGCGCCGCACAGTTGCTGAAGCAACACAACGCAGTCCTGGTGGCGCACTACTACGTCGACGGCGACCTGCAAGACCTGGCGCTCGAGACCGGTGGCTGCGTGGCCGATTCGCTGGAGATGGCCCGCTTCGGCCGCGACCATGCCAGCCAGACCCTGGTGGTGGCCGGGGTGCGCTTCATGGGCGAGACGGCCAAAATCCTGAGCCCGCAAAAGCGGGTGCTGATGCCCGACCTGGAAGCCACCTGCTCGCTCGACCTGGGCTGCCCGCCAGACGACTTTGCCCGCTTCTGCGACGCCCACCCCGACCGCACGGTGGTCGTCTACGCCAACACCAGCGCCGCCGTGAAAGCACGTGCCCACTGGATGGTGACCAGCTCGTGCGCACTCGCCATCGTCGGCCACCTGCACGCGCAAGGCAAGAAAGTGCTGTGGGCCCCGGACCGCCACCTGGGCCGCTATGTGCAGGAGCAGACCGGGGCCGACATGCTGATGTGGAACGGCGTGTGCATCGTGCACGACGAGTTCAAAGGCCTGGAGCTGGACCTGTTGCGCGCCGAATACCCCGGTGCCAAGGTGCTGGTGCACCCCGAATCACCGCAAAGCGTGGTGGCGCAGGCCGACGTGGTGGGCTCGACCACGCAACTGCTGAATGCCGTGTCGAGCCTCGACGCGCAGACCTTCATCGTGGCCACCGACAACGGCCTGATGCACCGCATGCGCCAACTGGCCCCCGACAAGACATTTCTCGAAGCGCCCACGGCCGGTAACAGCGCCACGTGCAAGAGCTGCGCGCACTGCCCGTGGATGGCGATGAATGCGCTGCAGGGCGTCATCGACTGCCTGGAGTCCGGCCGCGGCGAGATCCAGGTCGACGAGCCGATCCGCACCCAGGCACTGGGCTGCATCGACCGGATGCTCGACTACGTCAAGGCCAACCCGACGGCGACGCAGAAGCCGGGCTTGGTGCCGCACCTCGGCGCGGCCTAAAGACATGACCACCCCCACGCGCCTTCGGCACTGCCCCCCGGGGGGGCGCTCAGGCTCCTTGGGGCGGCCCGGCGCAGCCTGAGATGTTCGACACCAACGAAGACCTGGCCGCGGCCCGCGCGCGCAACGTGCGCGATGCGCTGCGCGAGGACATCGGCCAGCGCGACTGGACGGCCGAGCTGGTGCCGGCTGAGCAGCGCGTCGCCGCGCGGGTGGTGGTGCGCGAGGAAGCCGTGCTGTGCGGGCGCGACTGGTTCGACGCCTGCGTGTTCGCGCTGGACCCTGGCGCGCGCGTAGCCTGGCAGGTGGCCGAAGGCGCGCTGATGGCGGCGAACACACACGTCTGCCACATCGAATCGAACGCCCGCGCGCTGCTGTCGGCCGAGCGGCCTGCGCTCAATTTCCTGCAGCTACTGTCCGGCACCGCGACGCTGACGCGGCGCTTTGTCGATGCGATCGCCGGTGCCTCACCCGTCATTGGAAACCGCACGCGCAGCTGCATGATCCTCGACACCCGCAAGACGCTGCCCGGCCTGCGCCAGGCGCAGAAGTACGCGGTGCGCACCGGCGGTGGCCACAACCAGCGGCTGGCGCTGTGGGATGGCATCCTGATCAAGGAGAACCACATCGCGGCGGCGGGCGGCATCACCGCCGTGCTGTGCAACGCACAGGCGCTGAACGCGGGCGTCGACATCCAGATCGAGGTCGAATCGCTGGTCCAACTGGCTGAGGCGCTGGCCGCCGGTGCAGCGAGCGTGCTGCTGGACAACTTCGACCTGGCCGGCATGCGCGAGGCGGTGGCGCTGAATGCCGGGCGCGCGCTGCTGGAAGTCTCGGGTGGCGTGCAGCTGGACCAGGTGCGCGAGATCGCTGGCACCGGTGTCGACCGGATCTCGATCGGCCGGTTGACCAAGGACGTCCGGGCCACCGATTACTCGATGCGGGTGCTGAACGTCCTCTGAATCGGTGCCCAAGCGGCGCACGGCGCCGATCTGGGCCGCACTTCCGGTGCTGTTCCCGGGCTGGACAGGCTCCCGCGGCCGGACACTGTCGTTTCAGCTCCACGGAGGAGCGGAGACCGCCATGAGCACCGATTTCGATTCGATCCACAACCATCACGAGCGTGCGGTGTTCGACGCGGTGCTGGCCGTTGCGCCGCGTTTTGCGCATCTGGGCGACCCGCAGATCCAGGCCGATGTCGCCTGCGTCGCACTGAACCGACTGCCGCCGCGCTACATCCGCCACGACGTCGATTTCTCGTTCTACCTGACCGAACGCGAGCGCAACGAAAACGAAGCGTCGATCAGCGAAGCCGTTGAGTTCGCCTTCCAGTTCGTGCAGGCCAAGGTCGCGATGCGCGCGCGGCGCTGACACATGAGATCAGACGCTGATGCCGCGCGTCTTCGGCTTCTTGCCGGCACGTGCCCCGCGCATCAACACTGTCGGGAAACTGACGGGCAAGGCATACGGGTAGTCGCGGCTGTAGTGCAGCCCGCGGCTCTCGTGGCGCATCAGCGCCGAACGGACGATCAGCTCGGCGCAATCGACCAGGTTGCGCA
>JAYUHN010000374.1:0-9991 GCA_043766965.1 Ramlibacter sp.
ATCGAGAACCTGGAAAAACAGCTGCGGGCGCAAGCCCTGATCGCCGAGCAAGCGCGCGTGTCGCTGGTGCGGGCCGAAGCCGCCTCCACCGACGCCTCGCAGCGTCTCATGACGATGCGGCGGGAAGCCGCGCAAGCGCAGAGCCGCGCGCATGAACTGCAGGTCGAGACCCTGCGCCTGACGCAGCTGGCGGAGCAGACCCGCGCCCGCACCGAGCAGATCGCGGCCGACCGAACGGACGTCGACGGGCAGCTCGAACAATTGCAACAGCGCCGCACCAGCGCCGAAGGCCGCTTCGAACAGCTCGACATGCAACTGGCCGACAGCCAGCAACGACACGCCGACCTCGACGAGAAGGTGATCGACGCCGACCGCCAGCTGGCGCAGAGCCGGGAGCGGCAGCGCAGCCTGGAGCGCCAGGCGCAGGAATCGCAGTTCGCGCAACGCGCGCTGCAGGCGCGGCGCGGCGAACTTCAGCGCGCGATCGAAACCGCGGCGCAGCAGGCGCAAACCATCGCCGTGGACGAGACCCGGGCCCGCGAAGAGCTGGCACGCCTGACCGATGCGGCGGCGCAGGCCGGCCTGCAAAGCGCGCTGGCGTTGAAGCTCGAACGCGAAACGGCGCTGGGTGTCAAGCGCAGCCAGTACGACGACCTCACGGCAAAGCTGCGGGGCAGCGACGAGCGCCGGTTGCAGCTGGAACGGGAGCTCGATCCGATGCGCCAGCGCATCACCGAGTTCCAGCTCAAGGAACAGGCCGCCCGGCTGGGCCTGGAGCAGTACACCCAGCTGCTCGCCGACGGCCAGGCCGACCTCGCTGCAGTGGCGCAGTCGATCGAAGCCGGCAAAGTGCGACTGCCCGGCCTGCAGGGTGAGATCGACCGGCTGCACCGGGAAATCGCTTCCCTCGGCGCGGTCAACCTGGCCGCGCTGGAGGAACTGACGACGGCGCGCGAACGCAAGCAGTTCCTGGATGCGCAGTCGGCCGACCTGAACGAAGCGATGACGACGCTGGAAGATGCGATCCGCAAGATCGATGCCGAAACGCGCGAGCTGCTGGCCGGCACCTTCAACACCGTGAACGAGCACTTCGGCCGGATGTTTCCCGAGCTGTTCGGCGGCGGCAACGCGAAGCTGGTGATGACCGGCGAGGAAATCCTCGACTCGGGTGTCCAGGTGCTGGCGCAGCCGCCCGGCAAGAAGAACCAGACCATCCACCTGCTCTCGGGCGGCGAAAAAGCGCTCACGGCGATCGCTCTGGTCTTCGCCATCTTCCAGCTCAACCCGGCGCCGTTCTGCCTGCTGGACGAGGTCGACGCGCCGCTGGACGACGCCAACACCGAGCGCTACGCCAAGCTGGTGACCAGCATGAGCCGGGAAACGCAGTTCCTTTTCATCAGCCACAACAAGATCGCGATGGAGATGGCGCAGCAGCTGATCGGCGTCACGATGCAGGAGCAGGGCGTCTCGCGCATCGTCGCGGTGGACATGGGCTCCGCCGTCTCGATGGCCGAAGCGGCATGACGGGTTTTCCCCTGAGCAGTTTCACGATCGGCCTGGCGGTCATCGGCGGGCTGCTGCTCGCCGTCCTGGTGGCCTGGAATACGTGGACCACGCGCCGCAATACGCCGCGCCAGCCCCAGCCGCCGGGCGATGGCCCAGCCGCTGTGGCGGCAGTCGATCCTCTGCTGGAGCGCAGCGAACCAGTATTCGATACCGATTGCGTGCCCGTGCCTTTGCCGACGCCGGATAAAAAACCCGGCCTGGACGCGCTGATCGACGTCATGGCGCCGATCCTGCTCGAAGGATTGGTCTCCGGCGATGCGGCGCTGGCCGCCATGCCGACCACCCGGCGAGCCGGCAGCAAGCCGTTTGCCATCGAGGGCTGGAACGACGCGACCGACGGCTGGGAACAGCCCCATGCCGGGCAGCGCTACGGCGCCTTCCAGGCCGGCGTGCAGATGGCGAACCGCACCGGCGCGCTCAACGAGATCGAATACTCGGAGTTCGTGATGAAGGCGCAGGCTTTCGCGGATGCAGTCAACGGTGCGCCGGAATTTCCCGAGATGCTGCACGAGGTGGCGCGGGCGCGCGAGCTGGACCAATTCGCCAGCGACCACGACGCGCAGCTCAGCTTCACTTTGCGCGCCCGCAACGCCGCCTGGAGCCCGGGCTATGTCCAGCAGAACGCGGCCCGGCTCGGCTTCGTCTCCGGCGTCATTCCCGGTCGCATGGTGCTGCCTGCACAGGCGCCGGGATTGCCTCCGGTGCTGGGCCTGACCTTCGACAGCCAGGCCGCCATGGCCGAGGATCCGGCGCTGTCCGCGATCCGCGATGTGACGCTGAGCCTTGACGTGCCCCAGGTCGACCGCAGCGAAAGGCCGTTCGTGCGGATGCGGGAAACGGCGCTGGCGCTCACCGCCGCGATGGACGGCGTGATGACCGACGACAACGGCCAGGTGATCCGCGTGGACGCGCTGGACGGCATCGGCGCCGATCTGGAGCAGCTGTACGACACACTCGACGGGCGCGACCTGTCGGCCGGTTCGGCGCTGGCGCGGCGGCTCTTTTCCTGACGGGACGCGCCATGGCCACGGCGGCAGCGGTCGGCAAGCGCATCGAGGCGCTGCGCGAACTGTTGCACCGGCATGCGTACCGCTACTACGTGCTGGATGCGCCGGAAATCCCGGACGCCGAATACGACAAGCTTTTTCGCGAGCTGCAGCAGCTGGAAGAAGAGCACCCCGAGTTCGCGACTTCCGATTCACCGACATTGCGGGTGGGGGGGCAGCCGCTGGACGGGTTTGCCAAAGTGCGGCACAAGGTGGCGATGTTGTCGATTCGCACCGAAACCGACACGGAAGCTTCGGGCGCGAGAAACTTCGACGCAAGGGTGCGGCGTGAGCTCGGACTGGCCGAATCCGATCCGCCGGTCGAGTACGTCGCCGAGCTGAAGTTCGATGGCCTGGCACTGAACCTGCGCTACGAGCGCGGCGTCCTGGTGCAGGCCGCGACCCGTGGCGATGGCGAAGTCGGCGAGGACGTGACCCAGAACATCCGCACCATCGGCCAGATTCCGCTGCGGCTGCCGAAGGATGTTCCTCCGGTGCTGGAAGTTCGCGGCGAGGTCTACATGCGGCGCGACCAGTTCGAGGCGCTCAACGAAAAGCAGCGCGAGAAGATCGCGAAGGGCGCCAGGAACGAGAAGACGTTCGTCAATCCGCGCAATGCCGCCGCCGGCGCCGTGCGCCAGCTCGATCCGTCCATCGCGCGCCAGCGGCCATTGAGTTTCTTCGCCTACGGCTGGGGCGAAGTGTCCGCGCCCGAGGCGGGCGAGCCGGTCTTCGAAACGCATTACCAGGCCCTGCTGACACTCGGGTCCTGGGGCTTCCCGGTTTCGCCCAGGACCCAGCTTGCTTCGGGTGCCGACCAACTGATCGCGTACTACCACGCAGTCGGCCAGGAACGCGACCAGCTTCCGTTCGACATCGACGGCGTGGTTTACAAGGTCAACGGCATCGCGCTGCAAAAGCAGCTGGGCTTCGTCACGCGCGAGCCGCGCTGGGCTGTCGCGCACAAGTACCCGGCCCAGGAACAGGTGACGACCGTCGAATCGATCTATGTCCAGGTCGGGCGCACCGGCAAGCTGACGCCGGTGGCGCGTCTGGCGCCGGTGTTCGTCGGCGGTGTCACCGTCACCAACGCGACGCTGCACAACGAAGACGAGGTGCGGCGCAAGGACGTCCGGATCGGGGATACGGTCATCGTGCGCCGGGCCGGCGACGTGATCCCCGAAGTGGTGGCCGTGGTTCCGGACCGGCGGCTGGGAAACGCGCAGGTCTTCAGCATGCCGCGGCAGTGCCCGGTTTGCGGGTCGGAAGCGGTCCGCGAAGAAGGCGAAGCCGATTACCGCTGCACCGGCGGGCTGTTCTGCGGCGCCCAGCGCAAGGAGGCGATCCTGCATTTTGCCCAGCGCCGCGCGATGGACATCGAAGGGCTCGGCGACAAGCTGGTCGACCAGATGGTGGATGCAGGTGTGATCCGCACCTTGCCGGATCTCTACAAGCTCGGTCTCACAACGCTGGTTGAGCTGGACCGCATGGCAGCGAAGTCCGCGAGCAACGTGCTGGCCGCACTGGAAAAATCGAAGACGGCGATATTGCCGCGCTTCTTGTACGGCCTGGGCATCCGCCACGTCGGCGAAGCGACAGCGCGCGACCTGGTCCGCCACTTCGGCCGGCTGGACGCGATCATGGACGCGAGTGTCGAGCAACTGCTCGAGGTGGCCGACGTGGGGCCGGTCGTGGCCGGCAGCATTCACACCTTCTTCGCCCAGCAGCACAACCGCGAGGTGGTGGAGCAGCTGCGCGCATGCGGCGTCAGCTGGCCCGAGGGCGAACCGGCAGCGCGCGTGCCGAAGCCGCTTGCAGGCAAGACGGTGGTGCTGACGGGCAGCCTGCCCACGCTGAGCCGGGATGAAGCAAAGGACCTGCTGGAGGCGGCGGGCGCGAAGGTGGCCGGGTCGGTCAGCAAAAAGACCGACTATGTCGTCGCCGGCGCTGAGGCGGGGAGCAAACTTGAAAAGGCGACGGCGCTCGGCGTACCGGTCCTCGACGAAGCCGGCCTGCGGGAACTGCTGGGTCACGGCCGCTGACGATTCATCCGGAGACGCCGTGTGGTTGCTTTTCCGGGGGTATCTACCACGCGAAATGCGTTGGGCGGGTGCCTATCATGGCCGGGGTTTTGGCTTTCACTTTGAACAGGAGCACGCATGCAGACTCCACGTATTCGACGAGTCGTCACCGGACACGACGCAGCAGGCCGCGCGGTCGTCAAGATCGACGAGACCTGCGGTCATTTCCAGCAGGGCCGCCCGGGCGGCTTCGTCTGCAACATCTGGACCACCGGGACCACACCGGTGGACAATTCTTCGGATGCCGATGGCGGCTTGCGCGAGGGCAAGTTCACGACGATCGAGAACGGCACCGTGTTCCGCATCCTCGACTTTCGACCCGGCATCCAGGCGCGCAGCCACCGCACCGACTCCATCGACTACATCATGGTGATGTCGGGCGAGATCGACATGGAGCTCGAACCGGGCGGCGAGGAAGTCCACCTGAAGGCGGGCGACGTGATGGTGCAACGCGGCACCGTGCACAACTGGATCAACCGCGGCAGCCAGTCCTGCGTGATGGCAATCGTGCTGGTCCACGCACAGTCCGCAGTCGCCGGCGGCAAGACGCTGCAGGCCTTCGGATGATCGACGCGGTCCCGCGGGAATCACGCCCGTGCCGGTGACCCTGGTCCGGGGCGTTTCCCTTCACTACGAGGTATTCGGCGGCGCCGGACCGTGGATCGCACTGATCACCGGGGGCCGGCGCGGCTTTGCCGAATTCGTCGGCTTCGCCCGGAAGATCGCCGCCAGGGGGTTTCGCGTGCTGCTGCACGATCGCCGGAACACCGGCGCCTCCGACGTCGTCATCGAAGGGGACGAGGGCGAGGAGGAAATCTGCGCGGACGACCTGGTCGCGCTGCTGGGCCAGCTCGATGCGCTGCCCGCTTTCGTCGGCGGCACCTCGTCCGGCGCGCGGATGTCGATGCTGGTCTCGTTGCGCCATCCGCAAGCGGTACGCGGGCTGGTACTGATGCGGATCACCGGCGGCGACTTCGCGGCCGGCCGTTTGCCCGAAATGTATTACGGCCAGTTCATCCGCGCCGCACGCGAGGGCGGCATGGCCGCCGTCTGCGGGACCGAGCAATACCAGGAACGGATCGCCGCCAATCCGGCGAACCGGGAACGCTTGATGGCGATGGACCCGAAACAGTACATCCGCGTGATGAGCCACTGGCTGGCGCTGTTCGAAACCGGGCCGCGCAAGCCGGTGCTCGGCATGCGTGACGACCAGCTGGCGGCCATTGCGGTCCCGACCCTGGTGGTGCCGGGCAACGACAACACGCACGCTTCCGGGAACGGCTTGGCCGCGGCGCAGCGCATTCCCGGCAGTGAGTTGTTCCAGCTGCCGATCGAAGACCAGGACGTGCCGCTGCTTCCGTTCTCGGCCTGGGCCGGGCACGAGGAGACCCTGGCCGAGACGATCGCGGGCTTCATGAACAAGGTCGCCGGCAGCCGCCGTTGATCCGAAGCACTTCGTCAACTGGAGAGTTCCGTGGAAAAGCTCAGCATCGGTCGCATGACTTTCATCTGCCTGTGTTTTGCGTTCCTTGCGCCGGCGGCGCACGCGCAGGCGTATCCGACCAGACCGGTGCGGATCATCGAGCCGGCGGGGCCCGGCAGCGCGGTGGACGTCTTCGCGCGCAAGCTGTCGACGCCGCTGGCCGAAAAGCTGGGCCAGCAGGTGCTGGTGGAAAACCGCCCGGGCGCCAACAGCGCCATCGGCGCCCGCGAGGTGGCCCGCTCGGCGCCCGACGGCTACACCTTGCTGCACGCCAACATCAATAACTCGCTGAACGACATCCTCACCAGCGACAACTGCTGCCGGCTGAACGAGGCCCTGGTTCCGATCACCATGCTCACAAGCACGCCGCTGGTGATGGTGGTGAACCCGGCGATGGCGCCGCACACGCTCAAGGAGTACCTGGCAGCGGCAAAGAGCCAACCGGACAAGTTTACTTTTGCGTCCGGCGGCACAGGTTCGATCACCCAACTGCTGGGGGAGAAGATCAACCTGACGGCCGGCATCAAGGCGCGCGACATCCCGTACAAGGCGATCGGCGCGGAGTTGCCGGATCTGCTCGCCGGCCACGTGTCGACCGCCTACCTGGCGCCGGTGGTGGTGGCCCAGCACATCCAGTCGGGCAAGCTCATTGCGCTCGGCGTGGCCGGACGCCGCCGCATCCCGATCCTGCCGGATGTGCCTACGCTGGCCGAAGCAGGCATGCCCGATGTCGAAGCGTCCGGCTGGAACGGCCTGTTCGTGCCGGCGGGAACGCCGCGTGCCGTGATCGCACGGCTGCACACCGACATCGCGGCCATCATCGCTTCGCCCGCGTTTCGCAGCGAGGCGGCGAACCTGGGCTATGAACTCGGCGGCGAGGACCCGGAACAATTCAACGCCTACATCAAGAGCGAACTCGCCAAGTGGGGCAAGGTGATCCGCGAGGCGAAGATCAAGGCCGAATAGCGGCGCGGCAGCTCGGTGCGGCCGCGGGCGCTATGCTGGTGGCATGACCGTCCGTGAAATCCTCAAGATGGGCGATGAGCGCCTGCTGCGCATCGCCAGACCTGTCGCTGAATTCGACACCGACGACATCCACCTGCTGGTGCGCGACATGTTCGAGACCATGCACGCGGTGAACGGGGCCGGGCTGGCGGCGCCGCAGATCGGCGTCGACCTGCAGCTGGTGATCTTCGGCACCGGTGAGCCGAATCCGCGCTATCCCGATGCGCCGCCGGTTCCGCGCACGGTGCTGCTCAATCCGGTGCTCACCCCCCAAGGCGACGCCGAGGAAGAGGACTGGGAAGGGTGCCTCTCGGTGCCCGGACTGCGCGCGGTCGTGCCGCGCTGGGCCAGCATCGGCTACCGGGGCTTCGACCAGTACGGCGACGCGATCGATCGCACGGTGTCGGGATTCCACGCTCGCGTGGTGCAGCACGAATGCGATCACCTGATCGGCAAGCTCTACCCGATGCGCGTGCGGGACTTCACGAAATTCGGCTACACCGACGTGCTGTTCCCCGGGCTGGATGCAAACAGCGACGATTGAGGCTGTCAGGGCGCCTACACTGGTCGCATGCCCCACACGCCGGCGACTTCCGCCGCCCCGCGGGCCTTGCCCACCGGCTATCACGTCAAGCTGCAGACCGTCACCGGAACCGGGGCCGACCTGACGCTGCGCTCACTGCTGGATCGCGTCCAGTACCACGACCCGGACGGCGACGCCGAGCGGGCCGGCATCTGTCCTGCCTCGTGGCCCCTGTTCGGCCAGCTCTGGCCGTCCGGGCAGGTGCTCGCCGGCCTGATGGGAAGTTACGAGTTCGGCGACCGGCGAGTGCTGGAACTGGGCTGCGGCCTGGGACTGGCCAGTTTGGTCGTCCATCGGCGCGGCGGCGACGTGACCGCCAGCGACTGCCACCCGCTGGTGCCATCGTTCCTGGCCGACAACCTCGAACTGAACGGCTTGCCGGTGATGAAGTACAGCTCGGCGCACTGGAGCCGCGACAATCCCGGGCTGGGTCGCTTCGACGTCATCATCGGAAGCGACGTGCTGTATGACCGGGGCCAACCGGAGGCGCTCTCGCGCTTCATCGATCGACATTCCGCAACATGCGTGGATGTCCTGATCGTCGATCCTGGCCGCGGCAACCAGACCAGCTTCAGCCGCAACATGGTGCTGCTTGGCTACTCGCACCAGGCCAGCGTGGTCCGCTGCCTGCCGGATGGCGTGCCTTACAGCGGTCGACTGCATCGCTACAGGCGTTAAGAGACGAACTTGCGGACGCAGAGGAGGTCATCTGCGCAATCTCCGCGTCCTCTGCGTCCTGTCTCCGCTCTCAGGAAGCCAGCGCCGCGAGCAACTCAGTCTCGATTTCGATCTGCTGCTTGTTGTGCTGCAGTGCCGCTCCGTCGATCAGGAAAGTGTCTTCGACCCGTTCCCCCAGGGTGGAGACCTTCGCGAGCTGCAGGTTGATATTGTGCCGCGCCAGCACGCGCGCAATCGAGTACAGCAAGCCGACGCGATCGCTCGCGGAAATGCTCAACAACCAGCGCTGCGCCTTTTCGTCGGGCCGCAGGTCGACCCGCGGCGCCACCGGAAAGCTCCTGACCCGGCGCGAGACGCGGCCGCGGCTGGGGGCCGGCAGCGGCCCGGCCCGCACCAGCGTCTGGTACAGGTCGGACTCGACCATGCTGACCAGTTCGCGGTTGTGCTCGGGCAGCATCGCGCTGACCACCTGGAACGTGTCGAGGGCGTAGTCGCTGCTGGTGGTGTGGACCTTGGCTTCCAGGATGCTGAACGCTGCCGCGTCGAAGTAACCGCAGATGCGGGCGAACAGGTCCGGCTGGTCGGGCGTGTACACCAGCACCTGCAGGCCTTCGCCCACCGGTGACACGCGGGCCCGCACGATCGTCTTGCCCTGGCCGACGTGGCGGGAGATGTGGCGCGTGTGCCATGCGATCTCGCCGGCGTCATGCCGCATGAAGTAGCCGGCGTCGAGCCGGTCCCACAGTTTCTTGTGGGCCTCGAACGGGAGCGCGTTCAGCGCGAGCTGCACCAGCGCTTCCCGTTTGCGGCCTTCCACCTCGGCCGCCGGGTCCGGCGCCCGTCCCCCCATCACCCGCAGGGTGTAGCGGTAGAGATCCTCCAGCAGCTTGCCTTTCCAGTTGTTCCAGACCTTGGGACTGGTGCCGCGGATGTCCGCCACCGTCAGCAGGTACAACGCGGTGAGGTTGCGCTCGTTGCCGACCCGCTTGGCAAAGGCTGCGATCACGTCCGGGTCGCCGAGGTCTTCCTTCTGCGCGATCCGGCTCATCGCCAGGTGTTCGAGCACCAGGAATTCGATCAGCTTGCAGTCGTCGGTCTCGATCTGATGCTGCCTGCAAAAGGCCTTGACCTCGAGCGCGCCCAGCTCGGAATGGTCGCCGCCCCGGCCTTTGGCGATGTCGTGGAAGAGCGCGGCGACGCACAGGATGAAGGGCTTGTCCCAGCCGGCAGCCAGCTGCGAGCAGAACGGATATTCATGGGCGTGTTCGGGGATGAAAAAGCGCCGCACGTTGCGCAGCACCATCAGGATGTGCTGGTCTACCGTGTACACATGAAACAGGTCATGCTGCATCTGGCCCACGATGCGCCGGAACACCCACAGGTAGCGCCCCAGCACCGAGGTCTGGTTCATCAGCCGCATGGCATGGGTGATGCCGTCGTGCGCCATCAAGATCTGCCTGAACGTGGCGCGGTTGACGGGGTCATTGCGGAACTTGCCATCCATCAGGCTGCGGGCGTTGTACAGCGCGCGCAGGGTGCGGGCCGACAG
>JAYUHN010000375.1:0-9969 GCA_043766965.1 Ramlibacter sp.
GTGTCGCCATAGCGGTCGACGACAAGGCCGGGCAGGCCGTCGGATTCGCCATGCACCAGTCGCATCGCATCGCTGCGGATATCGAACCGGGCGCGCGCCCGCAGCGCGTTGCCGCAGGTGGCCGCAAGGAAGGGGGCCTCGATGCGCTGCTCCGGATCGAAGCTCCAGGCCCGGGCCCGGATTTTCGATGCGGGGCTGAACGACGCCCACGCCAGGAACTCGCCGGCGTGCGATTCCACGCGCACCGTTTCGCCCGCATCCGCGCCGCCCTTCGCGATGGCCGAATCAAAAATCCAGGGGTGACGGCGCAGCAGCGAGCGCTCCTTGCCGTCCTTCAGTCGGAGCGTTTTCATGCCGGTATTGTGCTGGTCGCATGACGTCTTCGTCATCCCCGCGGAGGCGGGGATCCAGAGCTTCCGTCTTGGGAGAACTGGGTCCCTGCCTTCGCGAGGACGACGTCCTTGCTCCGCGCGAACCGCGCTCCTTGCTCAGCGCGAACCGCCGTCCTTGCGCTGCGCGCGCGGGTGCGCGGCGTCGTAGGCCTTGGCCAGATGCTGGAAGTCCAGCCGGGTATAGACCTGGGTGGTGGTGATGTTGGCGTGACCGAGCAATTCCTGCACCGCCCGCAGGTCGCCGCTGGACTGCAACAGGTGGCTGGCGAACGAATGGCGCAGCATGTGCGGATGCACCGGCGTCGCCAGGCCGGCGCGCAGGCTACGCTGTCTGAGCCGCTGCCACACCGCTTGCGCTCCCAGTCGCGTGCCGTGCCGGCCGGTAAACAACGCAGGCTGATCCGCCTGCTTTAGCCCCCCTGCGCGCACCTCCAGCCAGAGTTGCAGCGCCTGCAGCGCCTTGCTGCCGACCGGTACGCTGCGGCGCTTGCTGCCCTTCCCGAGCACGTGCGCCTCGCCCGCCTGGACATCGATCCAGCCGCGCGCGCTGCCGCTCGCGGCCGCGTCGAGGCCCACCAACTCCCCCACTCGCAAGCCGCAGCCGTAGAGCAATTCCACAATGGCCGCATCGCGCGCTTCAAGCCACGGGTCGGCTTGTGCATCGTGCCATTCGGCCAGCTGCACCGACTCGTCGACCGCCAGCGCTTTCGGCAGCGGTTTCGGCGCCCTCGGGGCGCGCACGTCGTGGACAGGATTGCTTTGCACCCTGCCCTCGCGTCCCAGCCACGTATAGAAGCCGCGCCATCCTGAAAGGATCAGCGCGATGCCGCGGCCGCTGCGGCCCCGGCTGTGCATCTGCGCCACCCAGCGCCGGATGTGCGCGTTCTGCACCCGCACGAGGTCCATCCCGGCGCCGGCCGCGAAGTCGGCCAGTTTTTGCAGATCGAGGCAATACAGTTCGACGGTGCGCTGCGCCAGCCGCTTTTCGACCCGGACGTGCTCGAGGTATTTCTCGACCAGTGCTGCGTCGGCGCCGGCGTCCATGGCTTCAGTCGTGCCGCAGACGCGACAGCGCCGCGCTGGCCAGTTCCGCGATCCGTTCCAGGAAGTCGGTGCCCATGCCGCCCTGGAACCGCTGCGGATCGGGCGACGCGAGCACCAGCATGCCGAAGGCCGGAGCCGCGGTGTTGATCACGCCGTCGCGCAGCGGGATCAAGGCCACCGACAGCGCGGTGGCGCTGTCCTGCAGCCAGTTGACGGCTTCGAAGCCGGAATTCACGCCGCAAAACGGTTGCGTCAGCGACGAGGCGAAACTCTTGGCGTCGGCGCTTACGCCTTCGGCAAAGGCTTCGCTGCCGTAGCGGCTGTCGACGTCCCAGACCCTGATCGCGACCTGCGGCACCATGAACTGATGCTCGATCTCGGCCGCGATGCTGGACGGCAGCGCGCGGCCCGAACGCACCTGCAGCAGGTGCCGGGCCCAGCGCTGCAGGCGGTCGGCAATGACCACGTTTTCGGTTCCATGCCGCACCATGTCCATCAGGCGGTGCTCAAGCGCCTTGATCTTCTCGCGCAGCATTTCCGCCTGCCGCTCCTGCAGGCTGACAGCGCGATGGCTGTGCGGGCTGGTGAAGCGCACGGCTGCCAGCAATTCGGAATGACGCACGAAAAAGTCGGGCGTGTTCGCCAGGTAATTGGCGATGTCGTCTTCGGTGATCGGGTTCATGGCGTCGTTCGGTTTCATGTGCTTGCCTCGTCCATCAGGTTGATCTCGCCTTCGTACACGGTCACCGCCGGTCCGGTCATCAGCACCGGCGCCCAGCGTCCATCGCCGCCGCCGGCCCACTCGACGCTGAGCACGCCGCCCCGCGTGTGCACGTCGACACAGCGGTCCAGCAGACCGAACCGGATGCCGGCGACGACGGCCGCGCAGGCTCCGGTGCCGCACGCGAGTGTCTCCCCCGCGCCGCGTTCCCAGACCCGCAGCCGGACCTCGGCGCGGCTCACCACCTGCAAAAAGCCGGCGTTGACGCGCCGCGGAAAGCGGGCATGGTGCTCGATCGACGGGCCCTGCTGCGCCACCGCGGCCCCTTCCACATCGCTGACCAGCCGCACTGCATGGGGATTGCCCATCGACAGCACCGCTACAGAAATAGTAGCTGAACCAGTGGCCGAAGCAAGCGCCAGCGGCCAGCTCTCCCACGCACCCTGGCCCTGCGGCGACAGGCCCGCAGGGTCGAAGGGAACGAGGGCCGGCTCGAACACTGGCGAGCCCATATCCACCGTCACGCGCCCGTCGGCGTTCAGGCGGGGTTCGATCAGGCCCGACAGGGTCCGCACCGTCACGCGGTCCTTGTCCGTCAGCCGCTTGTCGCGCACGTAGCGCACGAAGCAGCGAGCACCGTTGCCGCATTGCTCGACTTCGCCGCCATCCGCGTTGTGGATCGCATATTCGAAGTCGATGCCCGGCGCGGGCGACGGCCGCACTGAGAGCACCTGGTCGGCCCCGACGCCGAAGTGCCGGTCGGCCAGCTGCCGGTACTGCGCAGTCGACAGGTTCAGCCGGCCGCGGGTCTCGTCCAGCACGATGAAATCGTTGCCGGCGCCGTGCATCTTGGTGAAGCGGACCTTCATTCGCGGTTGGCGCAGTGGGACATGGGAAACGCGGGCTCGATGCCCGCAGAGAGGGAAACACGGGCTCGATGCCCGCAAAGAGGATTTGCGCCATTGTCGCCGCGTCTCGACCGCCCGTCCGCCCCCGACTGGCCGCCAGGCGGGCTGCAACCGACTCAGTCCGCCTTGATGTTGTTCTCGCGAACCACGACCGCCCAGGTGTCGATCTGCTTGTTGATGAAGGTGCGCGCGGTCTCGGAGGTGCCGCCGATGATGGTGATGCCCTGGCCGGCCAGGTGTCCCGCCACCGCAGTCGACTTCAGTGCCTTGTTCAGTTCCTCGTTCATGCGCCGGACGATCTCCGGTGGCGTTTTTGCCGGCGCCAGCACGGCCCACCAGGCCGGCGCATCGAACCCCGGATAACCGCTTTCGGCCACGGTCGGCACGTCCGGCATTTCGGGGGAACGCTTGCTGGTGGTGACCGCCAGCGGACGCAGGCGCTTGCTGTCGAGATGGGGCTTGGTGACGAACACCGATGCGATCGTCAGCGGCACATGGCCGGCGACGGCATCGGTCATCAGCGGCCCGCCGCCCTTGTACGGCACGTGCTGCCAGTCGAGGCCGCCGCTGCGCCCCAGCAAGGCCATGGCCAGGTGCCCCAGGCTGCCGGAACCGATCGAACCGTAGTTGACGGCCTTCTTCGCCTTGGCGGCCGCGACCACGTCGGCGAAGCTCTTGTACTCCGAGCCCGCATTGGTGGCCAGCACCATGGGAGAAGTGCCAACCAGCACCAGCGGCACGAGGTCCTTCTTGCTGTCGTAGGCCAGTCCCGGGATCAGGCTGGGATTGACGCCGAAGGTATCGAACACCACTGCAAAGGTGTAGCCGTCCGCAGGCGCCGCCGCGACAAACGCGGCGCCGATCGATCCGGACGCGCCGCCCTTGTTGTCGACGATCACGGTCTGGCCCAGCTGCTGCGCCAGCGGCACGGCAAGGATCCGCGCCACCTGGTCCACCGAACCGCCGGGCGGAAACACGGCCACCAGCTTGATCGGCTGGCGCGCCGGCCAGGCAGCCTGTGCGCCAGCCAGCAGCGGAACGGCCCCGATGACGATGGCCGTCAATGCACCCATTGCGAAACGCCTCAACTTCATTCCGGTCTCCATTCAAAAGCAGCCAGTATGGAAGCTGCCACGTCACCACTGTCAGCAGGCTTGTACCGACGGGTTTTCCCCAAGACGCTCGGTGGCCGTCAGCGCGCTGCCGATAATGCGGGAATGGTCCGCCGTTCGCAACTCCTCCACCCGCAGCGCGAACCGGCGGTGCCGCGGCCGGCCGCCACTGTCCTGCTGCTGCGCGACGCTGTCGGTGCCGTCGAGGTGCTGATGACGCGCCGTTCCCCGGGCGCCAGCTTTGCGCCGGGCGCTCATGTTTTTCCAGGCGGCGGCATCGACGATGCGGACGCCGCCTCGCATGGCATCGCCGCGCGGCGTGCGACCCAGGACGATCGGCGCCTGACTCAGGCGATCGCCGCCATCCGCGAAAGTTTCGAGGAACTCGGCGTGCTGCTGGCGCGGCGTGCCGACGGCAGTCCGGCCGACGACAGCGACATCGCCGCCCTCGACCGCAACGGGCCGTTCGCCGCGCAGTGCCGGGCGCGCGGGCTCACGCTCGCAGCCGACCAGGTCCATGTGCTGGCGCACTGGATCACCGACCGTGATCTCCCGCGCCGATTCGACGTCCCGTTTCTGGTGGCGCGGATGCCGCAAAAACAGGCGCCGGTCGCCGATGGCGCCGAGCAGTTCGAGCCGGTCTGGGTGCGGCCGGCCGATGCGCTGGCCCGGCACCAGGCGGGCGGCTTCTTCATGATCTTCCCGACCATCCGGACGCTGGAGCGGCTGGCCGGCTTCGAGTCCGTGGACGCGGTGCTGCAGGCCTGTGCCGGCGAGCACCCTCTGTGGACCAGTTGCCCGCGCGCCGGCCTGCTGCACGGCGCCGAAGCCCGCTTCATGGAGCATGAAAGCGCGTACGGAGAACTGGCGCTGGTGTGCCCCGACGGACAGTTGCTGCATCACCTCGACTGGCGTACCAACGAGCCGGTGCCCTTGCTCCGGAATGTGACGCGCCTCACAGCGCCGAACCCGGGCGTGATGACCGGCCCGGGCACCAACAGCTACCTGGTGGGCGACCCTCGCACCGGCTACATCGCGATCGATCCGGGTCCCAACGAGCCAGAGCACCTGCAGCGCCTGTGGCGTGCAGCGGGCGGAGATATCCGCACGATCGTGTGCACGCATTCGCATGCCGACCATTCGCCCGGCGCCCGGCCGCTGCAGGCCATGTGCCAGCCGCCGCCGCCGATCCTCGGACTGTCATCGGCGCCGACGGCCCGGCCGGCCAGCGAATTTCGTCCCGACCGGGAATTGAAGAACGGCGAGCACCTCCGCCTCGTGGGCGGCGATGCGCAGCACACGCTGGAAGTGATCCACACCCCGGGCCATGCCGCCAACCACCTGTGCCTGGTGGCACTGGAGGACGGGCTGCTTTTTTCGGGCGACCACATCCTGAACGGCAGCACCACGGTGGTCGATCCGCCCGACGGCAACATGACCGACTACCTCGACTCGCTCGATGCGCTCAGCACCGCCTGCGACAGGTTCGGCATCGAGTTCATCCTGCCGGCCCATGGCTACGTGCTCGGTTCGGCCAATGACGCCATCGCGCGCCTGAAAGCACACCGGCTGCGGCGCGAAGCAAAGGTCCTGGCGGCGATGCGCCAGCGCCCCGGGGGCAGCATGGACGACTGGGTCGCGCTGGCCTACGACGATGTTCCGAAGCGCATGTGGCCGCTCGCGCAGCGCTCGCTGCTGGCCCATGTGCAGCGCCTCGAAACCTTGCAAGGTGGGGGATGAGCGAGCCGGTCCGGCTGGCCAAACGGGTGGCCGAACTCAAGGGCTGCTCGCGCCGCGAGGCGGAGCAGTACATCGAGGGTGGGTGGATCAGGGTCGACGGCGCCGTCGTCGAGGAACCGATGTTCCGGGTGCAGGACCAGGCGGTCGAGATCGACGGCTGCGCCAACCTCATGGCACTGCTTCCGATCACCATCCTTCTGCACAAGCCGGCGGGCGCGCAGCCGGTGGCGGCACCGACCCAACGGGCAAACGACGATCCGTCCGGCATCCGGTCGCTGAAGAAGCACTTCAACCATCTGGTGGTGCCGGCGCCGCTGCCGCCCGAGGCCAGTGGCCTGGTGGTGCTGAGCCAGGACGGCCGCATCCTGCGCAAGCTGACCGAAGACGCCGGGATCATCGAGCAGGAATTGATCGCGCAGGTGCAAGGCGAGGCCACGCCGGAGCAGGTGCGGCGCCTGTGCCACGGCCTCACCTTTCGCGGCGAGCCGCTGCCGCCGGTCAAGGTCAGCATCAACAGCGCGAGCGAGACGGAAAGCCGGCTGCGCTTCGCCATCAAGGCGATCCGGCCGGAGCAGGTGCCCGGCATGTGCGACGCCGTCGGCCTGAGGCTGCTGTCGCTCAAACGCATGCGCATCGGCCGGGTGTCGATGGGGCAACTGCCGATGGGGCAGTGGCGTTACCTGATGGCGCACGAGAAGTTCTAGCTCTCACGCCGCGCCCTCGCGCCTGGATGCCGGGTCAAGCCCGGCATGACAAGGGCGGCACTTGTCATCCCGGCCAACGAGCCGGGATGCCGGGTCAAACCCGGCATGACAATCTCATCGAATAAGTGTGAAGTCCGCCGGTAAGCCGGATTCTGTGGCGTTGGAGTCGCCCCCAACGTGACCGCCATTACTCTGGGCCACCTGTCGCCAGGCGGCTCGGTGCTACCTACCCGCACACTCTCCGGGACCGGATCAACGTGTGCCTACTTGGTATTGCTGCGCGTAGAGATTGCCCGTTTCACCCGCGGCGGTTGCCCGCCGCGACTCGTCTCTGTTGCTCTGATCCTCACCTCGCGGTGGAGAGGTGTTACCTCCTACGCTGCCCTGCGCAGTCCGGACGTTCCTCCAGTGCCTGGTTTCCCAGATTGCACCAGCGGCGGTCTGGCGGGCTTCACCCCTGGATTATCGCGCAGGGCCACAATGTCGCTCCGACCGACCGCTGAAGGAGCGCCCCATATGAAAGCCGAATCCATCCTGCAAACCATCGGCAACACGCCGCATATCCGCATCAACCGCCTGTTCGGCCCCGGCCAGACGGTGTGGATCAAATCCGAACGCTCGAACCCGGCGGGCTCGATCAAGGACCGGATCGCCCTGTCGATGGTCGAAGCCGCGGAGAAATCCGGCGCGCTGAAGCCGGGCGGTACTATCGTCGAGCCGACCTCCGGCAACACCGGGATCGGCCTGGCCATGGTGGCCGCGGTGAAGGGCTACAAGATCGTGCTGGTGATGCCGGACAGCATGTCGGTCGAGCGGCGCCGGCTGATGCTGGCCTATGGCGCGACCTTCGACCTGACGCCGCGCGAAAAAGGCATGAAGGGCTCGATCGCCCGCGCCCAGGAAATCGTCGCTGCCACGCCCGACTCATGGATGCCGCAGCAGTTCGAGAATGCGGCCAACATCGAGGTGCACGCCCGCACCACGGCGCAGGAGATCATGGCTGACTTTTCCTCGGGCCTGGACGTGCTGATCACGGGCGTCGGTACCGGCGGCCATATCACCGGTTGCGCCCGCGTGCTGAAGGCGAAGTGGCCCAAGCTGAAGGTGTTCGCGGTGGAACCGACCGCGTCGCCGGTGATTTCCGGCGGCCAACCGGCGCCGCACCCGATCCAGGGCATCGGCGCCGGTTTCATCCCGAAGAACCTCGACACCAGCGTCCTCGATGGCGTGATCCAGGTCGAAGCCGAGGCGGCCCGCGAGATGGCCCGGCGCAGCGCCCGTGAAGAAGGCATGCTGGTGGGCATCTCGTCCGGCGCGACACTGGCCGCCATTGCGCAGAAGCTGCCCGACCTGGCGCAAGGCGCGACCGTGCTCGGCTTCAACTACGACACAGGCGAGCGTTACCTGTCGATCGAGGGCTTCCTGCCCGCTTGAAGGCCCGTTGTTGCCTCCCCGATATCATCGGCGGCTGTCTGCTTGATCGACACAAGCCGCACGCACCGATGATCCGACTCTCCGAAATCAAGCTCACGCTCGCCGAAGCGGAGCAACCCGACCCGACCTTGCACGCCGCCGCCGCTCGCGTGCTCTGCTTGCCGCGTGACCAGATCGCGCGCGTCGATGTCTTCAAGCGCAGCTTCGACGCCCGCAAGGCCGACCTGGCCGCTGTCTACATCGTCGACGTGACGCTGGCCGATCCGACCGGGGAACCGGCACTGCTGGCGAAATATTCCGACCACCCGCACCTGGCGGCCACGCCCGACATGCAGTGGCGGCAGCCGGTCGAGGCGCCCCCGGCCCTGCCATTGCGGCCGGTCGTGGTCGGCTTCGGACCCTGCGGCATCTTCGCGGCGCTGGTGCTGGCGCAAATGGGCTTCAAGCCGATCGTGCTCGAGCGCGGCAAGGTTGTCCGAGAGCGTACCAAAGACACCTGGGACCTGTGGCGCAAGGGCGTGCTCGAGCCGGAAAGCAACGTGCAATTCGGCGAAGGCGGCGCCGGCACCTTCTCCGACGGCAAGCTGTGGAGCCAGATCAAGGATCCGCGCCATCTCGGGCGCAAGGTCATGAACGAGTTCGTGAAGGCGGGCGCGCCCCCCGAGATTCTCTACGTGGCCCATCCGCACATCGGCACTTTCAAGCTGGTGAAGGTGGTCGAGTCCATGCGCGAGCAGATCATCGCGCTGGGCGGAGAGATCCGCTTCGGCCACCGCCTGACCGACGTGCGGATCGAGGATGGGCCCGAGGGTCGACACCTGCGCGGCGTGATTGTGCTGGACCAGGCCACCGGCGCCAGCAGCGAATTGCGCGCGGACCAGGTGGTCCTGGCCGTCGGCCACAGCGCCCGCGATACTTTCGAGATGCTGCACGGGCGCGGCGTCTTGCTCGAGGCGAAGCCGTTCTCGATCGGATTGCGGATCGAACATCCGCAAGGCGTGATCGACCGGGCGCGCTGGGGCCGGCACGCCGGCCATCCGCTGCTTGGCGCCGCCGACTACAAGCTGGTGCACCACGCGAGCAACGGCCGCTCTGTCTACAGCTTCTGCATGTGCCCGGGGGGCACTGTCGTCGCCGCCACCTCCGAGCCGGGGCGCGTGGTCACCAACGGCATGAGCCAGTATTCGCGCAACGAACGCAACGCCAATGCCGGCATCGTTGTGGGCATCACCCCGGCGGATTACCCGACCGATGCCGCTGCATTTCAAGCGGCGTTTGGCGATTCAGTGGATCCGCAAACGCGCCCCGACGACGCCTTCCATCCGCTGGCCGGTATCGTCATGCAGCGCGAGCTGGAATCCCATGCCTACGTTCTTGGAGGCAGCAGCTATGAGGCACCTGGGCAACTGGTGGGTGATTTCATCGCAGGCAGGCCTTCCAGCACCTTGGGCAGTGTGGTGCCTTCCTACAAACCCGGCGTAAAACTCGGCAGCCTGGCCAACGCCCTGCCCGCCTACGCGATTGCCGCCATCCGCGAGGCCCTGCCAGTATTTGGTAAAAAGATCAAGGGGTTTGACATGCCCGACGCCGTGCTGACCGGCGTGGAGACCCGCACCTCCGGCCCCTTGCGCATCACGCGGGGTGACGATTTTCAGAGCCTGAATGTGGCGGGCCTTTTTCCGGCCGGTGAAGGCGCAGGGTACGCTGGCGGGATTTTGTCAGCAGGAGTGGATGGCATCAAAGTTTCTGAAGCGGTCGCAAGACGAATCACGATGCAGCCATGACAATGCCGGGTACCTTGATTCGCTTCATCGCGAGTGGGTCGAAGTTCGCCCATTGCGTTTGAGCCTGTTGCCGCTCTGGTTTCCGCCACACCTTTTTTGTTGAACTTGAACAGCCATGATTGCCAAAGAG
>JAYUHN010000376.1:0-9943 GCA_043766965.1 Ramlibacter sp.
TATTACTTGCGCATGACCTTTTCGGACGGGGTGAGCGCCTCGATATACGCCGGCCGGGAAAAGATGCGTTCAGCGTACTTCAACAGCGGCGCCGCGTTCTTCGACAACTCGATGCCATAGTAGTCCAGCCGCCAGAGCAGGGGCGCGATCGCGACATCGAGCATGGAAAAATTGTCGCCGAGCATGTACTTGTTCTTCAGGAACACCGGCGCCAGCTGGGTCAGCCGGTCGCGGATATGCGATCGTGCCTTCTCCAGCGCCTTTTCGTTGCTCTTGGCGGCGCGCGATTCGAGCGTGCTCACATGAACGAACAGCTCCTTCTCGAAGTTGAGCAGGAACAGCCTCACGCGGGCGCGATCGACCGGGTCTCCCGGCATCAACTGCGGATGCGGAAAGCGCTCGTCGATGTACTCATTGATGATGTTCGACTCGTACAGGATCAGGTCACGCTCGACCAGGATCGGCACCTGGCCGTACGGATTCATCACGTTGATGTCTTCCGGCTTGTTGTACAGGTCGACGTCGCGGATCTCGAAGTCCATTCCCTTTTCAAACAGCACGAAGCGGCAGCGGTGGGAGAAAGGGCAGGTCGTTCCCGAATACAGCACCATCATGTTGAAGGCTCCTTAAATCAAAAAAGAGTGGGGTGCGCGGCGCAGCCCACTCATCGAGGACGCGGGTCCGGGCTTGGCCGGACCGCGTGTGACGTCAATGCACGTCTTTCCAGAACGCCGCATTCAGGCGCCAGGTGAAGAAGGTGAGAAGCCCCAGAAAAATCAGGACCCAGACGCCGACCCGCACACGCGTGTTCTGCTCCGGCTCGCTCATCCACTGAAGATAGCCGACCAGGTCGCCAACGGCCTGGTCGTACTGCAGTGGCGTCATGGATCCAGCGCTCACCTGCTTCCAGCCGGTGAACACCTTGGTCTCATGCCCATGCAGCTCTCGCGACTCGAATTGCGGCTGGCGGTTGCCCTGCAATTGCCACAAAACATGCGGCATTCCCACGTTCGGATAGGCCAGGTTGTTCCAGCCGGTGGCCTTGGCCTCGTCGCGGTAGTACGTCCGCAGGTAGGTGTAGATGTAGTCCGCGCCGGAGCCCCCGTGGCCGGAGCGCGAACGGGCGATCACCGACAGGTCGGGCGGGTTGGCGCCGAACCACTCCTTGGCCTGCCGCGGGTCGATCGCGGATCTCATCGTGTCGCCGACCTTGTCGGTCGCGAACAGCAGGTTGTCCTTGATCTGCTGTTCGGTCAGCCCGATGTCGCGCAGGCGGTTGTACCGCATGTACGCCGCAGAGTGGCAGTTCAGGCAGTAGTTGACGAACAGCTTGGCGCCGTTCTGCAGGGCCGGCAGGTCGTTGGTGTTGCTGGGTGCCTTGTCCCAGACGATCGACTCGCCTTCGGACGCCTGCGCGCTGCATGCGATGCCAAGGGCCGCCAGCAGGGTCAAAATAAGTTTTTTCATCTTGTGAACCCGCTCAGTGCGCGGCGAAAGTGATCCGCTCCGGCACCGGCTTGAAGGCACCCATGCGGCTCCACCACGGCATCAGCAGGAAGAACCCGAAATACAACAGCGTGCCCACCTGGGAAAGGCGGCCGCCGATCTCCGTCACCGGCTGGACACCCAGGTAAGCCAGCATCACGAAATTGACGACGAACACTCCGTAAACCGCTTTGTGCCAGCCCGGGCGATAACGAATCGACCTGACCGGGCTGTTGTCCAGCCAGGGCAGGAAGAACAGGATGATGACGGCACCGCCCATCACCATGACACCCCAGAACTTGGCGTCGATCTGGAGCATCAACACGACCACGATGACCGCGGTCACGGCCACCACGGCCTTGGCTATGGACGCAAGGCGCGACTTCAGCAGGCCGTATCCGGCGGCCACCACGACACAAGCGATAAGCGCATACATCATCTCGCTCGTGATGGCGCGCAGCATCGAATAGAACGGCGTGAAGTACCAGACCGGCGCGATGTGGGCAGGGGTCTTCAGCGGGTCGGCCGGGATGAAGTTGTTGTACTCCAGGAAGTAGCCGCCGAATTCGGGCGCGAAAAAGATGATCGCCGAAAACACCATCAGGAACACCGAGACGCCAAACAGGTCGTGCACGGAGTAGTACGGGTGGAACGGAATTCCATCGACAGGATGGCCCTGCGCGTCCCTGGCAGCCTTCGGCCCCTTGATCTCGATGCCGTCGGGGTTGTTCGATCCGACATCGTGCAGCGCCAGGATGTGAGCCGCCACCAGGCCCAGCAACACCAGCGGCACGGCGATTACATGGAAGCTGAAGAAACGGTTGAGCGTCGCATCGGAAACGACATAGTCGCCGCGGATCAGCAATGCCAGGTCGGGTCCAATGAACGGGATCGCGGCGAACAGGTTGACGATCACCTGGGCGCCCCAATACGACATCTGTCCCCAGGGCAGCAGGTAGCCCATGAACGCTTCGGCCATCAGCACCAGGAAAATCGAACAACCGAAAATCCACACCAGCTCCCGCGGCTTGCGGTAACTGCCGTAGATCAGTCCGCGGTACATGTGCAGGTAGACCACGATGAAAAAGGCCGACGCGCCGGTCGAGTGCATGTAGCGCACCAGCCAGCCCCACGGCACGTCCCGCATGATGTATTCGACCGACTCGAATGCCTTTGCGGCATCCGGCTTGTAATGCATCACGAGGAAGATGCCGGTGACGATCTGGATCACCAGCACCAGCAGCGCCAGCGCACCGAAGAAATACCAGAAATTGAAATTCTTCGGAGCGTAGTACCCGGACATGTGGTCGCGGAAAGCGGACCCTGCCGTCGGAAACCGGTTGTCGAACCAGTTGCCCAGCTTTGCACCCATGGTGGCGTTCGGGGAAATTTCCTTGAATTCAGCCATATCGCTTTTCATCAGTTGGAGACAGGGGAGTTCGCGCCGCATTCAGACCTGTCGCGCAAGATCTCATCCTTTTTTGTCTTCGCCGATCAGCAACCGGTTGTCCGACATGTACATGTGGGGTGGCACTTCCAGGTTGTCGGGGGCAGGCTTGTTCTTGAACACGCGGCCAGCCAGGTCGAACGTCGACCCGTGGCAGGGACACAGGAAGCCACCTTGCCAGTTGTCGGGAAGCGAAGCCTGCGGGCCGGTCTGGAAACGGTCGGACGGCGAACAGCCAAGGTGGGTGCAAATGCCAACCACGACCAGGACGTCGGGCTTGATGGAGCGCGCTTCGTTCCGCGCGTACGAGGGCGTCAGTTCATCCGCCTTGCGCTTGGACTGCGGATCGGCCAGTTCGCCATCGATCTTCGGAAGTGCCGCGACCTGATCGGAGGTTCGCCTGACGATCCACACCGGCTTGCCTCGCCACTCCACCGTCAGCTTCTCGCCCGGCTTGATCGCGGAAATATCCACCTCCACCGGAGCACCTGCGGCCTTGGCCCGCTCCGAGGGCTCGAAACTGCTCACGAACGGAACGGCAATAAACGCGCCGCCCACCGCGCCGGCACAGCCGGACGCGATCAGCCACGTCCGCTTGCTGGCGTCCACCGGGGTGTCACTCATGGGGGTCCTCAAGGATGTCGCTGGTCAGGGTCAACCCGCGATTGTAGCTGACAGCACATCGCGAACTCAACACGGCAGCACCCCGTAGCCGCGATACTGCAGACCACAAACTACCGGAGCAACGACTATGGGAATGATGAGGGAATTTCGCGAATTCGCGGTCAAGGGCAGCGTCGTCGATCTGGCGGTCGGCGTGATCATCGGGGCCGCTTTTGCCAAGATCGTCGACTCGATGGTGAACGACCTGATCATGCCGATCGTCGCCCGCATCTTCGGCAAGCTCGACTTTTCCAGCCTGTTCGTCGTGCTGGGGCCCGTCCCGCCTGGGACCGCATTGACACTCGACGCATTGAAAAAGGCCGGCGTCCCGGTGCTGGCTTACGGCAACTTCATCAGCGTGGCCGTCAACTTCATGCTGCTTGCCCTCATCATTTTCCTGATGGTGCGGCAGATCAACCGGATGCGCCGCGCGGAACCGGCAGTGGCCGTGGCCACGGCGGAAGATGTCGTGCTGCTGCGTGAAATCCGGGACAGCCTCAAGCGGTCCTGACCCGACCCGGCAGCCCCGCAAGCTGGCGCGCCACCCGCACCGCCTGCAGCAGGCTCGATGCGTCGGCCCGGCCGCTGCCCACGATATCGAACGCCGTGCCGTGGTCCGGGCTGGTGCGCACCAGCGGCAAACCGAGCGTGACATTCACGCCCTTGTCCACGCCCAGGTACTTCACGGGGATCAGGCCCTGGTCGTGGTACATCGCCAGCACGACGTCGAACTCACCGGCGCGTGCACTGGTCGAGCGCGCGCGCATGAACACGGTGTCGGGCGCGAACGGCCCCCGCGCATCGATCCCTTCAGCCTGCGCCGCCCGGATGGCCGGGGCGATGATTTCCACTTCTTCGCGGCCAAAAAGTCCTCCCTCGCCGGCATGCGGGTTGAGGCCGGCAACCGCGACGGAGGGCGGGTGGCCCAGCACCGCCGCGAGCGAGGCGTGCGCAATCCGCAGGCTCTGCAAAACATTGCCGAACGTGACCGCATCGACGGCATCCCGCATCGACATGTGGATGCTCACCAGGATGGTTCGCAATTCATCGCTCGCTAACATCATTCGAACCGGTACCTCCGCGATGGAACGCCCGAGGTGCGCCGCCACTTCGGCCTGCAGCAGCTCCGTGTGCCCCGGAAATCGAATCCCGGCAGCGGCGAGCGCCTCCTTGTGCAGCGGCGCAGTGACCATCGCAGCAATCTCGCCACGCAGCGCGGCGCGGGCAGCCCAGGTGACGCAGTCGGCAGCGATCCTGCCGCTTGCCGCCGTCACCTGTGCCAGCGGCGGCAGCCCCTGGGCCGGGACGACCTGCAGCAGCGGCATGCATCGCGGCGGCGCACCCAGTGCCTGCGCTGCCGCCGTGATCACCGCAACCGGCAGCGCCACACCGCTGCCACGGACTGCGGCGGCGCCGCGTTGCAGGCAAGCGAGGTCGCCTGCGACGAAGCACCCGCGCATCAGCCCTCCACCGTCACGAAATGCCTTCGCGATGATCTCCGGGCCGATGCCGCCCGGATCCCCCAAGGTGATCGCAATCGGTTTCATGCCTTGAGAAGCTTTTGCGGGCTGGCCATGGCGGGGGGCGTCATGGACCCGATTGTTGCGCAGCCAGGCTGGTTCCGTTGTCCGCGAGGACAGCAGCCATAACGGCGGTCCCGCGTCTACACTGCGTGCTTCCTTCCCCTTTCCACTATGCGTCGCTACTGGCTGGTTTTTTCGCAGGCTGTGACCGTCTTGCTGGCGGCCTACTTTGTCGTCACCACGCTGAAGCCGGACTGGGTTGGCCGGCCTGCGACACTGGGCTCGACCGGAGTCGCGCTGCTGCAGGCGCCGGCACTCCCGGCAGCGGCGGCGCCGCCGGGGAGTTTTCGGCTGGCAGCGCAACGCGCCTCCGCCGCAGTCGTCAGCATCAACACCAGCAAGGGGCCGGAAAAGCATCCGCAAGCCAACGATCCCTGGTTCCGGTTCTTTTTCGGCGAGCAGGGCAGCGGGCAGCCGCAGGCCGGCCTCGGCAGCGGTGTCATCATCAGCGCCGAAGGCTACATCCTCACCAACAACCATGTCGTCGAAGGCGCCGACGAAATCGAGGTGGTCCTGAACGACAGCCGGCGGGCCAGTGCCAAGGTCATCGGCACGGATCCGGAAAGCGACCTCGCCATCCTCAAGGTCGCGCTCGAGCGCCTGCCTGTCATCACGATCGGCAATTCGGACGGCCTTCAGGTCGGCGACCAGGTGCTGGCGATCGGCAATCCATTCGGGGTCGGGCAAACCGTCACCGGCGGCATCGTCTCGGCGCTCGGGCGCAACCAGCTGGGCATCAATACCTTCGAAAACTTCATCCAGACCGACGCGGCCATCAATCCGGGCAACTCCGGCGGGGCGCTGGTGGACGTGAACGGCAGCCTGATGGGAATCAACACCGCGATCTACTCGCGCTCGGGCGGCAGCATGGGCATTGGCTTCGCCATTCCGGTGTCGACGGCGAAACTGGTGCTGGAAAGTATTTTGCGGGACGGCGTGGTCACCCGTGGCTGGATCGGGGTCGAGCCGGCGGACCTGTCGCCGGAGCTGATGGAGACGTTCGGGGTGAAGGCCAAGCGCGGCGTGTTGATCACGGGGGTGCTGCAGAACGGTCCGGCGGCGCAGTCGGGCATCAGGCCCGGCGACGTCATCCTGGAGGTGGCGGGCAAGAAAATCTCGGCCGTATCGGAATTGCTGTCGTCCGTTGCCGCCCTCAAACCGGGCAGCGCGGCGAAGTTTCAACTGATTCGCCGCGACGAATCGGTGGAGCTGAATGTGACCCCCGGCACCCGTCCCAAGCCCAGGGCGGTCCAGCGCTGAGGGCGCCGACCGGCCACCCTACGGATGGGTGACCGGCGCTTCGGCCGGAGGCTGGGTTCGCTTGATGAAGATCTGGGCGGCCCAGATCCCGACTTCGTACAACAGGCACATCGGCACCGCCAGCGACAGCTGCGAAATCACGTCGGGCGGGGTGATCACGGCGGCGATGATGAACGCCAGCACGATGAAATAGCCGCGGAAGGCCTTCAGCTTTTCGATCGACACGAAGCCCAGCCGCGCCAGCACGACAACCACGATGGGCACCTCGAATGCCAACCCGAATGCCATGAACATCGTCAGCACGAAACTGAGATACGCCTCGATGTCAGGCGCAGCCGTGATGCTCTTGGGGGCGAAGCTCTGGATAAAGCCGAACACCTGCCGGAACACGAAAAAATAGCAGAACGCGACGCCGACGAAAAAAAGCAGCGTGCTGGACACGACCAGCGGCAGAACCAGCTTCTTCTCGTGCAGATACAAGCCTGGCGCCACGAACGCCCATGCCTGGTAAAGCACCACGGGCAGCGCGACCAGGAAAGCCGTCATCAGCAGGATCTTGAGCGGGACCAGGAACGGCGAGATCACCGACGTCGCGATCAGTGTCGCCCCCTTGGGAAGCGACGCGATCAGCGGCGCGGCCAGGATGTCGTACAACGCCGCCGGGCCAGGATAGAGGAACAAGACGCCCGCGACGACGCCAATCGCGATGATCGCCTTGATCAACCGGTCGCGCAATTCCACCAGGTGCGCGACAAAGGGCTGTTCGGTGCCTGCGAGCTCGTCGTCCTTGTCAGGGAGATCCGACATCAGGTGAATTTATGCGGACGGTATTTCGCCACCCGTGCGGCGCCCGAAAGGGCCCGGGAACGGACGCCAGTGCGCGCCTTGTACCAGCTGGGCATGGCCCCCTGCTTGATGCGCCACTTTTTCCTGGGATGCTTGTATTCGGGATAGGACGGCGGCGCCGGCAGCGCTGTCTGGGCCGTGCTGGTCGCCTCCGACCACTGCTTCTCGAAATCGGCCGCGCCGCTGTGAATCGAGCCCTCGACATCCCGGGCCGCGCTCTCGACGGTTTCCTTCATCTTCTTGAGCTCTTCGAGGTCCATCGAGCGATTGACCTCCGCCTTCACGTCGGCCACATACCGCTGCGCCTTGCCAAGCAAGGTGCCGACCGTCCGGGCTACCCGGGGCAGCTTTTCAGGACCGATGACGATCAGCGCGACCACGCCGATCACCATCATTTTTTCAATGCCGAGATCGAGCACGACCCGGGCTCAGAAACGGTTCTTGGCTTCGACGTCGATCGTCGTCTTTTCGGCGGGGCCGGGCGCGCTCCCGACCTTCTGCGGCGGGACCGGGACTTCCGGCGTGACGCCTTCCTTGATTCCGTCCTTGAAGCCTTTCACCGCACCGCCGAGGTCGGTGCCGATGTTCTTCAATTTCTTGGTGCCGAACACCAGCACGATGATCAGCAGCACGATCAGCCAGTGCCAGATTGAAAATGAACCCATGAAATACTCCTAGTCGAACTGGTAGATTTTAGTCGCCCGAGGGAAGTTCAGCCCCCAATGGCCGCACCAAGCTCAGCCTTTCAGCCAAGGGCGCGGTCCGCCCATCACGTGCACGTGCAGATGCCGCACTTCCTGACCACCTTCGCGACCGGTGTTGATCACCACCCGGTGCCCTCCCTCCGGATAAGGCCGGCACCCTTCCTGCAATGCCAGTCTGGGCGCGAGGGCAAGCATCCGCCCCAGCAACCCGGCGTGGCTGTCGTCGACCTGCGCCAGAGAGGGCACGTGCAGCTTCGGGACCATCAGGAAATGCACCGGTGCCCACGGATGGATGTCGTGGAAGGCGAGCATTTCGTCGTCCTCGTACACCTTGCGCGACGGAATCTCGCCGCGGGCAATTTTGCAGAACAGGCAGTTCAATGGGTCGTCAGTCATCGAGCGTCGAGGGTTCAGCGCGGCGCCCTGCCGTCGGCGAAGCGCATCCAGCCCTTCACGCAGCGGTACAGGTACCAGAGCCAGATGAGGAAGTAAGCCAGGACGCCTGGAAGGAAAAAGACCAGCCACAGCGGCGCGGAGACGACCAACCACACCAACGTCCACCAGAAGGTCGAGATCATGTAATCGTGATGGGCGACGTAGAGCTGGTCGTGCTCGCTCGCGCGCTTGACGTAATTCAATACCACCGCGATCACCGCCAGCATGCCCATACTGAACCACGCGATGGTATGCAGCCCGTACAGGACGTGCATCACCGTGCGGTCGCCGGAACTTCTGCTGTCCAGTTCCGCATAGTTGGTTTCAGGCATTGCCGACTCCTTCGCGCTTGATGGCCTTGCGCAAGGCCTTTTCCTCGATGCCGCTGGTGCCGACGCGCCGCTCCAGCTCCGCGATCACGTCCGCCGGCGCGAGGTCATAGTGGGCCAGCGCGATCATGCTGTGAAACCACAGGTCGGCCATCTCGGCCACGATCAGCTGCCGGTCGCCCCCATGTTGCGCCTCCTTGGCGGCGATGACGACCTCGGTCGCCTCTTCGCCGATCTTCTTGAGAAACGCATCGGGGCCTTGGTGCAGCAGGCGGGCCACGTAGCTCGCCTCCGGATCGCCGCCGCGCCCGGGCTTGCGGCTTTCGATGACAGCCGCCAGCCGCGCCAGCGCGTCGCCGGAATTCAGGTCGAGGGTCATGCTTTCCCGCCATAGATGGAAACCGGATCCTGCAGAACCGGTTCGGTCGCTTCCCAGACGCCACCCCGCAACCGGCTGAAAAAGCAGCTGTGCCGCCCTGTGTGGCAGGCGATGGCCGGATCGTGGCCCAGCTGCGTCACCTTCAGCAGCAACACGTCGTTGTCGCAATCCATGCGGATTTCATGGACGGTCTGGGCATGGCCCGACTCCTCGCCCTTGACCCAGAGCCTGACGCGCGAGCGGCTGAAATACACCGCCCGCCCCAGATCAACCGTCTTCTGCAGCGCTTCCCGGTTCATCCAGGCAAACATCAATACGTCGTTACTGCCGATCTCCTGGGCGATCACGGGAACCAGCCCTTGCGCGTCCCATTTGATGTCGTCGAGCCAATCCATACCCGGATTGTCAGCGATTCTCAGCCGTGCTCAGAGGCGCACCGGAATTCCACGCTCGGCCAGGCGGGACTTGGCCTGGCCCACCGTGAACTCGCCGTAGTGAAAAATGCTGGCCGCCAGCACCGCGTCCGCCCCACCCAGCTGGATGCCGTCAGCCAAATGGTCGAGGGCGCCGACACCGCCGGAAGCGATCACTGGAACCGTGACGGCATCGCTGACCGCCCGGGTCAGTTCAAGGTCGAACCCGGATTTGGTGCCGTCGCGGTCCATGCTCGTGAGCAGGATCTCGCCGCCGCCGGCAGCCGCCATGCGCACCGCCCAGGCGACCGCGTCGATGCCCGTAGGCCGCCGCCCGCCGTGCGTGAACACCTCGAAGCGCGGCTGCTCGGTGAGGCGGTCGCCGTGCGTGTTCGCGCG
>JAYUHN010000377.1:0-3763 GCA_043766965.1 Ramlibacter sp.
CTTGCTGGAGTTCTATGCCCTGTCGCCGGTGGTGTTGACTGCGGGCAACTACTCGCTGGTGGTGACTGGCGTCAACACGCCGGCTCAGGCCTCGTACGCTGGCACCTTGGCGATTGCCGCCGCAGTCGTACCGGAACCCGAGAGCTACGCGCTGCTGCTGGCTGGTCTGGGCGCAGTGGGTTTCGTCGCCCGCCGCCGCAAGGCCTGACCTTCAGACCAATCGGAACCTCTGGAACCCCTTCGGGAGTCTGGTCAAAGGCGCGGAACGATCCGGGCCTTTTTTCATGGGCGCGCGGCGCTCCTTGATAACTTGAAGTGGGTCGGTGCCGGCCTTGGCGCATGAAAAACAAGACCATGGGGACGCGCCATAACCCTCACCCCAGCCCTCTCCCGCAAGCGGGAGAGGGAGCCACGGGTCACACCCTTTCCCGCTTGCACGAGAAGGTGCCGCAGATCACTCCCTCTCCCGCTTGCGGGAGAGGGTCGGGGTGAGGGCTGCGGTACGACCGAACCAGCCGTTCTTCCGCGAACGCCAGGTGTCAACAGCAGCTTGGGATGCTCTTAACGGTTTTAGCGGCCGTTCTCAGTCCGGGTCGATGCCTTTGATCGGCGCGTTGGTCACATCGGGGCCGATCTCGACGCGCTTCTCGTCGGTCGCCTTGTCCTTGAAGTTCTGCGGCTGCTTCCGGGCAGCCTTCTTTTCCGACTCCTCAAGGGCTTCTCGCTGCCCCTGGTCGATCTCGCGTCCAGTGCTCTCGTTCATGTGATTTCCTTTGATGGTGAATGTCGAGTCCGCAGCGTAGGCCCGGCAGTGGGCGCGTGGCATCGGCCGGCCTCACCAACGGCGGCAGGAACTCTCCTACGCCGCAGCGCGTGCTGTGCACGCGTGACCCCGGCGGGCGTGAGCATGGCGGGGTGCCCTGCCGGCGGATGGCAAGGTGTCCTACACACGGCGACGCGCTGCGGTCGCAACCTCAAGTGGTATCAAAAACCCGCCCAGGAGCGTTCCATGTTGAACAGCCTCAGCCACCTCACTGGCTCGACCCTCACCGCTTCTGACGGCGAGATCGGCCACATCCGCCAGGCCTACTTCGACGACGAGGCCTGGGCGATCCGCTATCTGGTCGTCGACACCGGCACTTGGCTTGCAGGGCGCGAGGTGCTGATCTCGCCGTACGCGGTGAAGCAGCCCGTGGGCAGCGTGAAGAACGTGGACGTGGCGCTCACGCGTCAACAGGTGACCGACAGCCCGGTGACCGACACTCACCAGCCGGTGTCGCGGCGCCACGAGCGCGAGAACCTGAGCTACTACGCCTACCCTGAATATTGGGGCGGCGCGGACTTGTGGGCGATGAGCGCGATGCCGATGCTGCCGCCGCCCTTGCCCGTGACGGTGGAAAGCGAAGCCGTGCTGGCAGAGCGCGAAAAGGATGTGTCGCCCGAGGACGTGCACCTGCGCAGCAGCGCGGCCGTCACCGGCTATGACATCCAGGCCAGTGACGACAGCATTGGCCATGTCAAGGACTTCATTTTCGACGACGAATCCTGGGCCATCCGCTACCTGGTGGTGGACACGCGCAACTGGTGGCCGGGCGGCAAGAAGGTGCTGCTGGCAACGAAGTGGATCGCCCGCATCGAATGGGCCGACAAGACGGTCTATACGACGTTGACGCGGGAGCAGGTGAAGAGCAGCCCGGAGTACGACGAGACGTCGGCGCTGAACCGGGATTACGAGAAGCGGCTGCACGACGCGTACGGACGCGAAGGGTACTGGGACTAGATTCTCCGGGGACTGCGCTCGTCGGTGGATGGCGCCCTATCCGACAGCAGGTCCGGCATTTGCCCGATTCAGCACCTGCGACAGCGCCCTTAGCCTTGAGGTGAAGATCGCTCACCGTCACGCCTGAAAGCGTTTTCACCATGACACACGCCGACTTACTGCCCGAGCCTTTGGACCGCAATCGCATCGAGTTGATCGAAGACCACGAGCTCCGCTACTGGACCCGCGAATTCGGCTGCAGCGCATCCCATTTGCTCGACGCGATTGAAGCCGTCGGGGTGGATGCAAGGGTGGTCGGTGTGTATATTGCAACGCATCGCAACGCTGCCGTGCTGATCTAGCCAGGGCAAGTGCAGGACGCAGCGCTGCCGGGCACGCCGGGTCGGCCCTGTGGGGCGTCAACGCCGCAGCGGCAGAACAGAATCCGCTTCAACCACTGGCATGGGCTATGCGCCACGCTGCAACCGACTACGGCTCTCTCGCGGTCGATGCGGGCCTCGAGACCACGTCCGCAGCGCCGGGCAGCGACAGGTCGGACGCGGGTGCCGAGAATGCCGGCGGCGCGCTCGCATTCGGTTTCATGGTTGCCGCCGCCACCATCGGCTGACGAAGCAGGAATCCACGCATCGCCTTAGCATCTGGGGCGCTATACCGATCCGCTGTGCAGGCTGCTGGCCGGACAACCCCAACCTTCGGAGGTCCAACGTGAAAGATGAAGCAGTGCGAATTGTCGTGGTCGATGACATGGCCGACGTTGCGGATGCGCTGGCTGCGCAACTCACCTTGGACGGCTACCGCGTTGCGACGGCCTATGCCGCGGACGATGCGATTCGCAGGATCGAAGAGCTACAACCCCACTGTGTGTTGCTTGACATCGGCATGCCCGACATCGACGGCTACGAGCTGGCAACGCTCTTGCGCCACCGCTACAAGGACGACATCCTTCTCATCGCTGTCACAGGCTCGGACGAGAAGGCGGCCCGGGTTGCAGACACCTTCGCATTGGTCGACCACTATTTTCAAAAGCCGCTCAACCCCGCCGCGTTGAGAACGCTACTGCCGCCCTTGCGAGCCGGGGGCCGGGCCGCCGAGCGGCAACACGCAGGGCCTGCGACTTAGGCGGCACGGGCTCGGGGCTGCCGCCGCGACCAATGACGGGCGTGGCTCAGCGCCTGTGCCGTCGCAGCGTCAATTGCGCCTCGATGGCACGTGCAAGTTCCGCCAGGTTGACGGGTTTGACAAGGTGCGCGTCGAACCCCGCCGCCAGTGCAGCGGCACGGTCGGGTTCCCCGCCGTAACCGCTCAGCGCAATCAGCGGAATGTTGCGCATCGAAGGCTGCGTCTTGATCTCCACCGCGACCTGAAACCCGGTCTTCCCGGGCAGCCCCAGGTCCATCACGATGATGTCAGGCTGGTCGGCGCTGGCCGATTCCAGCGCCCCGTCGGCGTCGCCTGCCTCGGCCACTTTGTAGCCTAGCGAACGCATCAATGCGGCCGTCGCTTCGCGTGCGTCGATGTTGTCGTCCACGAGCAGCACCTGGGCGGCCGCGACTGATCCGGGCGCTGACGCATCGACAGGCGTCTCGTCGGCCGGCACGGCGTGGGGCGCCGCGACGCGGGGCAGGCGGACGATGAACGTCGAGCCGTCGCCTGCGCCGCTGCTGCGCACGCTGATCTCGCCGCCGTGAAGCTGCACCAGTTGCCTGACGAGCGACAGGCCGATGCCCAGGCCGCTCGATGCCCGGCCCGCCACCGGCGGGCCTTGCACAAAGGGTTCGAAGATCTGGGCATGAAGCTCGGGCGCAATGCCGGCGCCGGCGTCGCGGACCTCGAGAACGGCGTGGCTTGCCTGGGCCGAGACGGTGACCAGAATTTCGCCGTTCGGCGGCGAAAACTGCATCGCGTTCACGACCAGGTTGTTGATGATTTGTTCGAGTCGCACCGCATCGCCACAGACCCAGACCGGCTCGGTGCGCACCTGCC